>CAZDNN010000123.1:0-13272 GCA_964506385.1 uncultured Planctomycetota bacterium | reverse complement strand
CCCCTGAATCGGCTCAGCGGGAGCTTCGCCCTCCCGCACCGGGACTTTCCGCAACGGGAGCTATTCAGCCGGCTGAAGTCCGCTCGCGCCGCCTGCGGCGGCGGGCCCACACTTCGCCGAAGTGTTACTGAGCGACGAGGGGAGGCAGATGCTGGAGCATCTGGACGAGTGAGAAGAGGGGAGGGGGGCGGCGGTAGCGCGTTCGGCGGACGCTGCCCCCATTCCGCATTCCGCAATGCCCCCCGACCGTCACGTGCGCCGCTTCCGGCTGAGGAGCCGCGCGAGGCGCTCGCGAAGGCGGCCCCAGAGGGTCATCGAGCGGAGGGCGTCGATGGCGGGGAGGTAGTCGCGGCGGCGGGAGAGGGCGGCGTGGTATGCCTCGCGGGCCATGGCGCTCTCACCCTGCTCGCGGCGGCAGTCGCCGATGAGCTGCCAGACGAAGGGATTCGCCGGCCGCAGGTCGGCCACCTGGCGCAGCCGCTCGATGGCTCTGTCGGGGTGCCCCCATCGCGCGTAGGCCAGGGCGGCGCGGAGGTGGACGCGCCAGTGGGTCTCGTCGTGCTGGGCGGCGCGCGCGAAGCAGTGCTCGACGCTGTGCATCATCCCGCGGCCGCCCGATGCCAGCATCACCTCCCCGCGGCTCAGCCACGTGAACGTCCTGCCCTCGTCGTGCTCCACGGCGATATCGGAGTGCTGGCTCGCCTCTTTCAGGAAGCCCTGGTGAGCGAGCACCAGCGCCTTGGCGGCGTAGAAGACCGCTACCCGCCCGTAGCTCGCGATCGCCTCGTCCGCCACCTCCTCCGCTCCAGGCAGATCCCCCTCCTGGAGGCACGCATCCACCTCGCCCGCCCACGCGGCGAACAGCGTCGGGTCGTGGCGCCGCGCCCGCGCGAACTCACGGGCCGCGAGCAGGAACTCACCGTCGTAGTACAGCCGCTCGCCCGAGCGCAGCAGCTCTTCCGCCGGGCGGAGGCGGCGGACCGAGCGGTGGGGCGGGTTGGGGGAGGTGTCCGGCATGGGTAGAGCTCTGCCCCGGAGACAGGGTGGTCGGCAGCGGCAGCGGCAGTCGGCAGGTCGAAGACCCCGGACCGTCTGTCATGGTGATGGACAGAAGCGCTCAGGGCAATCGAGCATGCCGCCAAGCATTCTACCGATCTCTTCGCAGGGGGCAATGAGTTCTTCCTGTTTCTGCAAAGTCTCGGGACACCATCAATACTGTTCGGCACGGTTCTTGCCGTTGGCATCGTGGTCGTGTGGTGGGCGGCGTGCGGGTGGGTGCAGTGCGCCCGCTCCTCGGCGCCCGTCCGGGTGTGGAGCGTCGGGCAGAAGAAGCTGATCTGTGAGACGGCGACGGACGCCAAGGGCGCCTGTACGATCCCGAAGCTGCCCGCGGGGCCTCTCAACGTGATGATCCCGCGCGGCAGAGTCCGCTTCTACCCGGCCGACCTGGCCAAGGAGCTTTCTGCCGGGCCCGCCGCCATCGGGAAGCTCCTGACCACAGAGGCGATCCTGATCGGCGGCACGGCAACAGCCGTCGGTGTTGTGGCCGGGCACGGACTGGCCGACGATGGCGACGACACGGTGGTGAGCCCGTGAACCGCCGCGAGGACCATGCTATGGCGCTGCGCCATAGAGGCTGGCACCGATCCGGGGCAGAGCGGCGGCGAGCTGTGGCGAGGCCAAATCGGCCGCCGCAGGAAGTAGCATTCGTAAGTCGCGGTGTCGAAGCGCCTTGCGTCGCGGCGGCGAGAAAGCAGACCGTTTCCGCTCGGAGCAGGCACGGGATTTGCTGCTCTCGTGCGGTGCAGGGGTTGGGGGAGATCGCTGGCGGCTGCTTGCAGCGCTCTCCTTGTCGCGCGGCCCACGCCACGCCAGAGGGGGGCCGCCCGACGGCGGCAGCACGCGCGGAGGCCTAGCGATGGCGGCGTTGCCTGGCAATGACAGCTTGCCTCCTCCGACCGGGGGGCGAGCCGAGCCGGCGGCGCCGCCATCTTCATCATCGCAGCCGGTTCTTTCCGCCGGCCCCAAACGGCACCCTTTGGACCTGAGGAGAGAAGACTTGCAGAGCGTGACCCTCACGTGCCAGACTGGGAACCAGCGGCAGGGGGGGGCCAGCGACGACCGCATGCAGGCCGACGGCGGGCTGCGACAGGCTCAGGCCGCCCTGGCCGAGCCGAAGGGCGGCGGGCCCGCTGCCGCGCCGGCGCACCGATGCGGGGGCCTGCCGCTGAAGCTCCGCATGGCACCACGCCAGTCGTCCTCCGCTCAACCGGGCACTCCCGGCCAGAGCGCCAGGCGGGACCAGATGCAGCCGACCCACGCGAACGCCTCGAAGGCCACGGGGAGCCTCAAGAAGGCTCGGGTGATGGTCGTTGACGATCATCCCGTCTTCCGGGAGGGCATCGCTCGATGCCTGGCGCTCGAAGAGGATCTTGAGGTCTGCTGGAGCGTCGGCACGGCGCGGCAGGCTCTGCGGTGCATTGCTGAGAGCCACCCCGACGCTGCGATAGTCGATCTCTCGCTTCGCGGCAGCAGCGGCATGCAGTTGATCAGGGACATCAGGGCACGGCACCCCGATCTGCCGATCCTGGTCGTCACGATGCACGACGAGGCGATCTACGCCGAGCGAGCTCTGCGGGCCGGGGCCAGGGGCTACGTCATGAAGACGGAGCAAGGCAGCGTCGTGGTGGCAGCTCTCCGCCAGGTGCTCAGCGGAGGCGTGTTCCTGAGCGACGACATGGCGGCAAGGCTGCTCAACACGCTTGTGGAGGGCGCGGGGGTCCCTGACGCGTCGCCCATCGAGCGGCTTACAGACAGAGAGCTCGAAGTGTTCGATCTGATCGGCCGCGGCCTGGGCACCCGCCGGATCGCCGAGCTGCTGCACCTGAGCCCGAAGACGATCGAGAGCCATCGGGCGCATATCAAGGAGAAACTGGGGCTCAGAAGCGCCAGCGAGCTGACCGTGTGCGCCGTCCACTGGACGCTGGACGAGGCCCTGAGCTGAGCGGGCCAGCCGCCTGCCTTTCTCCCTCGCGCCGAGGCATCCCCTGAGGGGCGCATCGGGGAGTCCCCGACCTGACAAGCACGGGTTCCCCTGAGCCCGAATGCCCCTCGTCCCCTATAGACAGACGCAGCCATTAGTGTCTAATAGTATGTGTGTGGTCTTGGACCGCGCCGCGCGAGGCGGCGCGGAAACGGCAAGTTCCTGTTGCGGAGAGTCCAAGGCTCCGCACACGGGGGAAAGAGCCGCCTGAAGGCGGTCTAGCGGCGAGTGGACTTTGCGCAACTGGAACTGGCAAGGAGCATTGGGGGCCTCCCCTGGCGCCGGCCGCGTGGGAAGCTGTGAGCCGCGAGCGGCAGGGCTGCGAGGCTCGACGCTCGTAGCTCGTGGCTCGCGGCTTGCGACGATTATGGAGTCCGCGCCATAGCGCGAATCCCAGAGTCCGTGACGCGCTATGGCGAAGCGCCAGAATCCGCCTCGACGTAACTCCTTGCGACGGCGTGTACCTATGGCGGGGAGCCCGGGGCGCCCAGGCCCTGGCCTCCCCCTGGCACGCTGTTTGCACCTGGACGGCTCTGCCTGCGAGCCCGCTCCGCCGGACAGCTCGAAGAGGAGAGCGCGCCGATGACTGCCACGGAGGACAGCAAGAGGGTTCTCATCGTAGACGATGAGGAGCCGATCCGCGAGATGCTCCAGTGCTTCCTCGAAACCAAGGGCTACCGCGCCCAGGCGGCCCCCGGGGCGAAGGAAGCCCTGACGCTCATCGACGAGGAGCAGCCGCATCTGGTCTTCCTCGACGTCCGCATGCCGGAGATGGACGGTCTGGAGGCCCTCGGGCGGATTCGCAGAGCCCACGGGCAGATCCCCGTGGTCATCATGACGGGCTACGGCTCGGTGGATTCCGCGGTCACTGCCATGAAGATGGGTGCCAGCGACTTCATCAGCAAGCCGGTGAAGCTCGCCGAGCTGCTCCGCGTGGTCGAGGAGACGCTCTCTGGCCGCGGAGGCGGCGCCCCGGCGGCCCGAGGGGCGGTCGCCGCGGAGCCCCAGGCGTCGCTGCCGGAGGCCATGGGCCACAGCCCGCAGATCCGCAAGGTGTGCCACCTGGTCGAGCAGGTCGCGGCCACGGACCTCACGGTGCTCATCTACGGGGAGACCGGCTCCGGCAAGAGCCTTGTGGCGGCCGCGATCCACGCTGCCAGCCATCGCGCGGCCAAGCGCCTGGTGCGCGTGGACTGCGGGGCGATCCCCGACACCCTCATCGAGAGCGAGCTCTTCGGCCACGAGCGCGGCGCGTTCACCGGAGCCGACCACCGCAACCTCGGCTACTTCGAGTCCGCCGACGGCGGCACGCTCTTCCTCGATGAGATCGCCAACCTCTCCGAGGCCATGATGCGCAAGCTCCTGTGCGCGCTCGAAGACCGACAGATCTACCGCGTCGGCGGCAAGGAGCCCATCGACGTAGATATCCGCGTCGTCGCCGCCAGCAACCAGAGCCTCGAGCGCCTCGTCGAGCAGGGCCAGTTCCGCCGCGACCTGCTCCACCGCATCAACGAGTTCGTCATCGAGATCCCGCCCCTCCGCGACCGACGTGAGGACATCCCTTTCCTCGTCCAGCGCTTCGTCGCACTCACCTGCACCGAGCTCGGCAAGGACGTGAGCGGCGCCTCCCCCGAGGCCATGACGCTCCTGAAGGCACACAACTGGCCGGGCAACGTGCGCCAGCTCCGCAACGTGATCCGCCGCGCCGTCCTGCTCTGCGACGACATCATCGAGCCCGAGCACCTGCGCGCCGCGAGCATGAACGGCGGGCACGACGAGACCCCCGGCCTGAGCACCGCCGCTCTCGACCGCGTGATCGAGGGCGACTGGTCGCTCCGCGACATCACCCGCGAGTGCGTCCGCCAGGTCGAGGCCACCATCATCGGCGCCGTGCTCGAGCGGACCGGCGGCAACAAGAGCCAGGCCGCCCGCATGCTCAACTGCGACTACAAGACCCTCTTCTACAAGGCCAAAGACCTCGGCTACTAGCCCGAACGCAGAGGCGACAGACTCCCCGCCCGCCCACCGAGTTGGCCATCACCACCCACCCGCAGTTGACACTGTGCCGCTGTGGCGCTATCCTGGCTGCCACTGGGTGACGGTGCACGCGGAAGGACGGACCAAGGGGCGCGCGTCGGGGGCCTGTCCTTGGGCACGGCGGCCGCTGGCGCCGCTTTCTCCGTCATCTGCGGTGCGGCCGGGCCGCCTCCCCCCGGATACTGGGACAGGATCCGCCGCCGTGTGGGTCCGCCTGCGGCAGCTCGGCGGCACGTCGGCCGGCTGAATAGCTGCTTCGCGGGAAGAAAGGTCTTGCGCGTGTGTGATACAGGGAGGCAGGGCCGGTGTGGCGCGGTGCCTCGTTGGCGCCGCTCAGTAGAGGAAGGCGATGAGCGAAACGAAGCCGGCCTACGAGGAACTCGAGGCCCGCCTGGCCGAGGCAGAGGCAGCGCTGAACGAGAGGGAGGAGCAGTACAGGCTCCTCAGCGAGAACATCCCCGTCGTCGTCTACTCGGCTCTCCCCGACGAACACTCGACGAGCCTCTTCGTGTCGGGCGGCATCGTCGCGCTCACGGGCTACTCCGCCCAGGAGTTCCTGGAGGCCCCAGAGCTCTTCGGCGCCATGCTCCATCCGGAGGACAGGGAGTACGTGTGGGAGAAGATCGCGGAGCACCGCGAGCGGAAGACAGCGCTCGACGTGGAGTATCGCATCGTCACGAGGGACAAGACGGTCAAGTGGGTCAGAAACAGGGGGACGCCCACCCTCGATGCGGCAGGCGAGATCGTGCGGATCGACGGCCTCATGGAGGACATCACCGAGCGCCGGCGCGCGCAACGCAGGCTCCAGCGCTCAGAGCAGGAGTTGCGGACCCTCGCGGAGCGGCTCCTGGCGGTGAGAGAGCAGGAGCGGCTGGAGGTGGCGCGCACCGTGCACGATGAGCTGGGGCAGGCGGCGACGGCGCTGCGATTCGACCTGGCCTGGCTGGTAGGCGAGTTGAGGCAGGTAGCTGATGAGACGCTCCGGCAGCGGCTCGAGGCTCGCACCCTCGACATGCTGGGACAGGTGGACACGGTGCTCCAGACGGTCCGCAGGGTCGCCGCGGAGCAGAGGCCGGCGGTCCTGGACGACCTCGGCCTCGCCGCCGCCGTCGAGTGGTACGTCGCGGAGTTCGAGCGCCGGACGCGCATCCGCTGCGACCTGTCGCTGCCATCGGAGGAGACGGCGTTCGGTCCGGACCGCTCCATTGCCGTGTTCCGCATCCTCCAGGAGGCCCTGACCAACGTGGCCCGCCATGCGGGTGCGTCGCGGGTTGCTGTGGCGCTCCGCCGCGACGACGACCACCTGGTCCTCGAGGTGACGGACAACGGCCGCGGCATCACGGAGGAGCAGCGCAGCGGCCTGAGGGCATTTGGCCTCCTCGGCATGCGCGAGCGGGCCATGGCGTTCGGCGGCGAGATCCAGGTCGCCGGCAGCCAGGGCGCGGGAACGACCGTGACCCTCACGATCCCGCTCAAGATGGGCGCCGGCGAGGCCGCGCCATGATCAAGGTCCTCATCGCCGACGATCACGCCGTGGTGCGGAGAGGACTGAGGGACATCCTCGAGAATCAGGCCGACATGACCGTGGCCGGCGAAGCGGCCCGGGGCAGCGAAGTGCTCGAGATGTCCCGGAGGGAGCATTGGGACGTCGCGATACTGGACCTGGCGATGCCCGGCAAGAGCGGCCTCGATCTGCTCAAGCAGCTCAAGGCCGAGCGGCCCGAGCTCCCGGTCCTCATTCTCAGCGTCCATCCAGAGGAGCAGTATGCTCTGCGCGCGCTCAAGGCCGGCGCGAGCGGGTACATGACCAAGGAGATGGCGCCGGAGCAGCTCGTCGCGGCCGTCAGGAAGGTGGTGGCCGGCGGCAGATACGTGAGCGAGGCGCTCGCCCAGAAGCTGGCCGGCAGGGTGGCCGACGGCGTCTCCGGGCCGCCTCACGAGTCCCTCTCGGACAGGGAGTTCCAGGTCCTTCGGATGATCGGCACAGGGATGACTGTGGGCGAGATCGCCAGGGTGCTGTTCCTCAGCCCCAAGACGATCAGCACCTACAGGAAGCGCGTGCTGACGAAGATGGGCCTGAGGACGAGCGCCGAGCTCATCCACTATGCGATCCGGCATGGGCTCGCCGACCCGGGGAGCGCCCCCCCCAACATCGAGTAGCCTGCATCTCCCAAGCCAGCGTCCCTTGTGTAGGACAGCGGCTGACACCGCAAGGTGGTGGCTTCCTACATGCGCCTCGGTGAAGCCCCGATTGACAGGAGACCGTGCGGTGGTCCACAATCGCTACGTGGCTTGCCGCGCGACGTAGGGCACTTGGCTATAGGAGGGGAGGACTATGATCTGCGCAGGCGAGGGCGAACGCGCGGACATCCCGAGTTGTGTGTCCATCCAGCCCAGTCATACGACCCTTCGCGACGCCGAGAAGTTCTCCTCCGCGCGGCGCGATCGTCCCAGCAGGGGAAGGCTGCCCCGCGGCACCGGCCAACGGCGCCCTGGGCGGGCACGGCACTCGCACCCCCTGGACGTGCAGCGGCTGAAGAGAGGGGAGCCATGAGCAAGACAAAGCCGACCTACGAGGAACTCGAGGCCATTCTGGATGCCCTGCCCGACATTGTCATGAAGATGGACGCGAACAAGGTCTACACGTGGGCGAATCCCGCGGGCCTCGCCTTCTTCGGCGACGACGTGCTGGGCAAGGAGGCCAGCTTCTACTTCGTTGGAGAGCAGGACACCTACGAAGCGGTCGAGCCGCTGTTCCGCGGCGATGAGGGCGTCTTCTATGTTGAGAGCTGGCAGCGGAGGAGAGACGGCGAGAAGCGGCTGCTGGCCTGGTGGTGCCGCACGCTCAAGGACGCGGAGGGCAACGTCACGGGAGCCGTCTCGACAGCTCGCGATATCACCGAGCGCGAAGAGGCGCGGCGGACCATCGAGAGCCTCTCCCTGTTCCTGTCCGAGGACCCCTATCCCGTCCTCCGCATTGCTGAAGACGGCGCCGTGCTCCACGCCAATGAGATGGCTGAGCTGCTGCTCGGCGACAGAGGGTCGGGGACGGGCCAGCGCGCTCCGGCGGAGTGGCTTGAGGTGGTAGCGGAGGCGATGCGTTCCGACTCGGAAGGGCGCTTCGAGGTGGAGCGAGACGGCAGGACCTTCGCGTTCCGCGTCGTCCCGATTACGGCCGCCGGCTATGCGAACCTCTATGGGCGCGACATCACCGAGCGCAAGAAGGTGCAGGGGGAGCTGGCCAGAACCCTTGCGGGGCTGGAGGAACGGGTACAGGAGCGCACTGCGGAGTTGGCGCGGGCCAACGAGGAGCTGGACTCGTTCGCGTACGCGGTGGCGCACGATCTGCGGGCGCCGCTTCGCGCCATCTGGGGCTTCAGCCGGGCCCTTGCAGAGGACTGCGCCGAGAGCGTCGGCCCGACGGGCGCGCACTACATCGATCGCATCGTCGGCAACTGCGAGGAGATGACGCAACTGATCGACGGCCTGCTCATGCTCTCGCGCCTGTCGCGGCAGGAGATCCGCCTCGAGCCCGTGGACCTGAGCGCGCTGGCGGCCGCCGTCGTGGAGACGCTCCGGGACGCTGAGCCCGGCCGTGAGGTCGAGATCGCCATCGCGGATGGCCTGGTCGCAGAGGGCGACCGGCAGCTCCTCCGCGCCGTGCTACAGAACCTGCTGGAGAATGCCTGGAAGTTCACCGCGGGTGAGTCGCCCGCCCGCATCGAGTTCGGCGTTACCGAAGCCGGGGGCTCGGCGGCGTACTTCGTGCGCGACAACGGGGCCGGCTTCGACATGACGTACGCCAGCAGGCTCTTCTCCCCGTTCCAGCGCCTGCATCGGTCGGACGAGTTCCCCGGATCGGGGATCGGGCTGACCACAGTGCGGCGGATCATTCATCGTCTGGGCGGACGCGTGTGGGCCGAGGGCCAGGTGGGCCGCGGCGCGACCTTCTACTTCACGCTCTGATGGGAGACCGCGCGATGAAGAAAAGAGCCCTTCTTCTGGTGGAAGACAACGCCGACGACGAGGAGATGACGATCCGGGCCCTCAAGGGTGGCAACCTGGCGAACGAGATCGTGGTGGCCCGCGACGGTGCCGAGGCGGTCGAGCGGCTCGTTGGCCAAGGATGCACGGCGGAGACGCTTCCCGCGGTGGTGCTGCTGGACCTCCATCTGCCCAAGGTCAGTGGCCTGGAGGTGCTTCGGCGCATGCGAGCGGACGAGCGGACTCGCATCATCCCGGTGGTCGTCCTCACGTCGTCGGCTGACGACGAGGATCGCGTGGCCAGCTACGAGCTGGGCTGCAACAGCTTCGTACGCAAGCCGGTGGGGTTCGCCGCCTTCGGCGAAGCCGTCCGCCAGTTGGGCCTCTACTGGCTGCTGCTGAACGAGCCGCCGGTCGGCAGGAGAGATGGGCGATGAGCACGGCGCTCCGAGTGCTGCTGGTCGAAGATCGCGAAGACGATGCGGAGTTGATCGCCCGGGAGCTGCGACGGGGTGGCTTCGAGCCTACGGTCGAGCGGGTAGCGACCGCCGACGGCATGCGCGCAGCCCTCGAAGGCAGGCAGTGGGAGGTGGTCCTCTGCGACTACGTGCTGCCAGGCTTCAGCGCCGAGGCTGCACTCGCCCTCCTCAGGGAGCAGGCCCCCGACGTGCCCCTCATCGTCGTGTCGGGGCAGGTTGGGGAGGAAACGGCGGCGGACCTGATGAAGGCCGGCGCCCGCGACTTTGTCATGAAGGGCAGCCTCGCCCGTCTGGTGCCGGCCGTCCAGCGCGAGCTCCGCGAGGCCCGCCACAGGCGGGAGCGCCATCGGGTGGAGCGGGAACGGAGCGCGCTGGCCCGCCTCAATGCGACCGTACTGGCGACTATGCCATCATCGCTGCTGGTGCTCGACGGCGAGCTTCGCGTGGTGCTGGCCAACCAGCAGTTCCTGCGCGGCTGGGGCCTGGCGCCGAAGGACGTCCACGGCAGAAGCGTCGAGGAGGTGCTGCCGGCGGGACTCGAGGAGCTGGATCGCGTCCTCGAGGCCATCCGCGGCGTGATGGAGACGGGCCGCCAGGACGAGATACTGGGGCTCAGCGCCCGGACCGGCACGGAGAGCAACAGATGGCTCAACATCCGGCTGTGTGCCATCCAGCAGCCATCGCCCGAGAGCGTCGCGAGCCACGAGCGTCGCGTTCTCTTGGTCATCGACGACGTGACCGAACAGCGGCTGCTCCAGAAGCGGGTGCACCAGATAGCCCGCCTCGAGGCCATCGGCCGTCTCGCCGGCGGCATTGCCCATGACTTCAACAACGTGCTCACCGGCGTGATCGGATTCGCCCAGCTCTCGCTCGCCAGTCTCGGCGACGACCCGGAGACCGCGTCCCACATCCGTGAGATCAAGGCGCTCGGCACCCGCGCGGCGGGCCTGACGAGGCAGATCCTGGCCTTCAGCCGCAAGCAGGCGCTCAGCCCCATCGTGCTCGATCTGAACAACGTGGTGCGCAGCTCGCTGACCATGCTCGGGCAGCTTATCGGGGAGGACATCGCCATCGAGTTCCTGCCCGGCGCCGACCTCGGCAACGTCCGCGTTGACCACGGCCAGATCGAGCAGGTGCTCGTGAACCTGGCGGTCAACGCTCGCGATGCCATGCCGCGCGGCGGCACGCTTGTCATCGAGACCGCCAACGTGGTCTTCGACCAGGCCTACGCCGACCTCCACGTGGGCGCGAAACCCGGACACTATGTGCTGCTGACCGTCACCGACACAGGCTGCGGGATGGACCCCGCGACCGCCGAGCGCGCCTTCGAGCCCTTCTTCACCACGAAGGGGGAGGACCAGGGCACGGGCCTCGGCCTCTCAACGGTCTACGGCATCGTCAAGCAGCACGGGGGGAACGTGTGGGTCTACAGCGAGGTGGGAAGGGGCACGGCGGTCAAGGTCTATCTCCCGCGGGTATCGGGCGAGGTGGCCGAGCCCGTGGCCGAGCAACCGCCCCCCAGAGCGACACGCGGGAGCGAGACGATCCTCGTGGTCGAGGACAGGAAGGCGGTGCGGGACGTCGTGCGGCTCGTGCTGGAGGAGCGCGGCTACCGGGTCCTGGCTGCCGCCTCGCCCACAGAGGCCGAGAGCATCGCGGAGCGCCACGGCTCCACGATCGACCTGATGATCGCCGACGTGGTCCTCCCCGAGCGGACCGGGTGGGACCTCTACGAGGACCTCCACGCCAGGAACCCCGCGCTCAAGGTGCTCTACATGTCAGGATACTCGGGCCGAGCCGCCGAGATCAACGGTGAGGTGGACGCAGATGCCCCATTCCTCGTGAAGCCCTTCACCCCAGCGGTGCTGGCGGGGAAGGTCCGGGAGGTGCTCGATGCCACATTGGAGGGCTAGGCGACTGTGACCGCACCACTGCGCGTACTGCTCGTCGAGGACTCTGCCGACGACGCGTTCATCGTCGAGCGCGAGCTGCGGCAGGACGCCGCCGACGCGATCGTCCACCGCGTTGAGACAGAAGCCGAGATGCGGAGCGCGCTCGAACAGCAACCGTGGGACATCGTGCTGTGCGACTACGCCCTCCCCGGCTTCGGCGCGGAGCGCGCGCTCGGCCTGATGCAGGAGTTGACGCTCGACGTGCCGGCCATCATCGTCTCCGGCAAGGTGGGGGAGGAGACCGCTGTGGCGCTCATGAAAGCCGGCGCCAGCGACTACATCATGAAGGACAACCTGTCACGGCTCAATCCAGCGGTCAGGCGCGAGGTGCGGGACGCGCAGGTGCGGCGCGAGCGGCGGCGCCTCGAGCGGGAGCTGCTCGAGATCGCGGAGCACGAGCGCCGCGCCTTCGGGCGCGACCTCCACGACGGCCCATGCCAGTTGCTCACCGCAGCGGCGTACCTGGCCAAGATGCTCGGCGACGGCCTCGAGGCCAGGGGAGCCCCCGAGGCCGCCCAGGCTGCGAAGATCCAGGAGACCGTCGCCCAGGCGTTGCGGGAGACGCATTCCCTGGCAAGGGGCCTCTGTCCCATGGGGCTCGGCGATGGCGGCCTGGCGGCCGCACTCCGCGCCCTGGCTGCGGACGCCGAAGGGCTCTTTGACATATCGTGCGACTGCTCGGGCTGGACCGCCGAGGTCCACGATGAGGTCGCGGCGGCGCACATGTACCGGATCGTGCAGGAGGCCCTCAGCAACGCCGTCAAGCACGGGAAGGCCAGACACGTGCGCATCGCGCTCTGGGCAGAGGGCGGAACCACCCGACTCGAGGTGGAAGACGACGGGGGCGGGATGCCCGGCGACGCCCCAGATCGCGGCGGCATGGGGCTGCGGGTCATGCGGTACCGAGCCACGGTGATCGGGGGGACGTTCGCGACGCACCCGAGCCCGAGCGGCGGCACGACGGTCTCGTGCTCGTTCCCGACATCCCTGCTGGAGGGATGCGCGGATGCCGAGCGCCGGCACAGCGCCCCCCGACGCCGCGCGGAGGCATCATGCGGCCTGGGGCCGCATGGAGCAGGATCTGACTCAGAGGAGGCATAGCTATGGCCACCGTCAGCCATGGAACCGAGCAGGGTGGACGGACAAGGGTGCTCGTCATCGACGACCACCCCATAGTCCGGGAAGGTCTTGTACAGATCATCTGCCGCGAACCCGACCTCACGGTCTGCGCGCAGGCCAGCAACGCAGCAGAGGCCCTGCACGCACTCAGGGCGTCCTGCCCCGACGTGGTCATTCTGGACCTCACGCTCAACGGGAGCAGCGGGCTCGGACTCCTCAAGGACATCAGGGCTCGATGGGCGAATCTGCCGGTCCTCGTGCTCTCCATGCACAACGAGATGCTATATGCCGAGCGAGTCCTTCGCGCCGGCGCGCAGGGATATATCATGAAGCAAGAAGGGCCGGAGGAACTCGTCACCGCGATCCGCCGCGTCCTGGCCGGGCGGGTCTACCTGAGCGAGGCGATGACGCACAGGCTCCTCCAGCATATCGCCCGCGGAGACAGCAGCGACGGCCAGTCCCCACTCGACCGCCTCACTGACAGGGAGTTCGAGGTCTTCGAGATGATCGGTCAGGGGCTCGGCACGCGGGCCATCGCCGAGAGGCTGCACCTGAGCGTCAAGACCATCGAGTCCCACCGCGAAAGCACGAAGGCGAAGCTCGGCCTCGAGAACGGCCACGAGCTTACCCTGTGCGCCATCCGGTGGGCTCACGACGA
>CAZDNN010000122.1:0-13302 GCA_964506385.1 uncultured Planctomycetota bacterium | reverse complement strand
CGGCGCTCTGCGCCTCGTTGTCCGCGCGATGCGGGTCGTAGATGGCGTCGTGGAACCACACCGCCAGCTCGACCTCATCGGGGTAGGCGGCCAGTTGGCACGCGCCATCGAGCGTCGTCAGGCACTCGGCGACGTGTGCGAGCGTATGGTAGGCCCGGTGCGGCTCCGCATAGCGCGCCACCAGGTCGGCGTAGGCCTGCTCGCCGTCGCCCTTCGCACCCAGCCGGCCCCACAGGGCAAGCCATCGCGTCAGCAGCGGGTCATCTGGCATCTCGCATCTGCTATCTGGCATTCACTCCGCCGGCTCAGGCCACCGCAGGTGCTTGTGCAGGAAGCGGAAGGTGCCGACGCCGTGGATCTCGTGGGGGCCGTCGAAGAACTCGATCTCGGTGCGCTCCGGGATCTTGAGGTCGGCGTAGTGGCGCCGCACCTTGGCGTACTCGTAGGCCACCCACTCGTCGGGCGCCACCCCGTCGCGATGGCCCCGCTCGACCATGAAGGGACGCGGCGAGATGAGCATCGCCATCTCGGCGTAGCTGAACGTGTGGCCGAGGTTGAATTCGTACATGTCGTACTCGCCGGTGAACATGTAGCTGTAGCCGCGGTCGATGGTCACGTTCTTGACCAGCCACTCGTTGAAGTCGGCGGAGCAGATGCTCAGGCAGTAGCGCCGCACGACAGGCGGGATCCGCATGGCCGACTTCCCGCCGTAGCTCAGGCCGTAGAAGCCGATCCGCTCGCCGTCCACGAAGGGCAGGCTCGCCAGCCAGTCGGTGATGACCTGGTGCTGGCGGTTGATCATCGAGAAGAGGGTGAGCTTGAGCGGCTGGGCGAGGCGCTGGAGCACACGGAAGTCGTCCTGCCCGATATAGAGATTCTGCGGGGCGAAGACCACGAAGCCCCGGTCCGCGAGCTTCGCCGCGTAGTGGTGGTAGGCGCCGTCGTCCTTGCGATCCACCAGCCGCTGCGGCCGGCCCTCCAGCCCGTGCTGACACACTACGCAGGGCCGAGCCTCACCCTCCTTGAGGTCCTTCGGCACCAGCAGGATGCCGTAGGCGAACACCCCGGGCCACACGTCGAGCACGGTCTCGTAGCCGCGCCAGCGCGGGTCGTCGTAGGTCAGCCGCGTCCTGGGATTGGGCGGGATGCTCGGCGGCGGCAGCTCGCCGATCAGCTCGTGGATGAAGAGCTGGCGGTAGCGCTCGACCGACTTCTCATATGCCTTGAGCGACCGCTTGTCCACCTTGCTCCAGAACTCGGCCCGCCGATACTCCGCCTGCCGCATCAGCCCCTGGGTGTAGGCTACGAGTTGGTCGAACTGGCGGCGCAGGCGCGGCGTCGGGTCGAAGCCCTTGCGCAGATCGGTCGGGACCTTGCCGGATGGCCGCAGTGGGCGGGCGACACCGATCCCGCGCAGCAGCGCCGCGAGCGTCTCCTCACGACCCGGCGGCCCGCTGCCGTCGCCGTAGAGCGCGACGCCGTGGACGCGCTTGAGCCGGCGGTAGAGCGCCTGGACCCGCCCGAGCTCCGCCTTCGTGGACGCAAGGGGCGGCGGTTCGATCGTGCCGGGCGTTGAGCCTTGCTTGCCGACCTTCGGGCCGCGGCTCGCCTCGACGATCAGCGTGCGCGGCGCGATCAAGCTCGCGATCCCGGCATCGCCGAACTCCTGGAGGATCGCCCACACGTTGCGGTAGATGGGCTCGGCGTACAGCCCCTCCCGCTCGCGGAAGTAGCCGCTCACCACGGTGAGGTCGATGCGGGTGTCAAGCGCCGCCGCGCACAGAGCGGCCATCCCGCCCTCGCCATAGCCGACGACGCACACCGTGCCGCCGCTATGCTCCCGCTTGAACCAGTCCACGGCCGCCAGCACCTTCTGCACCTCGTAGCCCACGGGATGGCGGCCCAGCTCGTAGGCCATGCGGTAGATCCACTCGCGGTGCGACTGCTGGGTCATCCGCCCGATGCGCGGGTTGCCCGACCACTTCTGCCCGCGGTCGATGAGCACGGGCACGACGACCTGGCAGCCGTTCTCCGCCAGGCGCCGGGCGAACTGCGCCTTCGCCGCCAGCCCCTTGGCCAAGCCGACGAGTTGCTCCGGTGTCTGGCCCGCGTCGGGCAGCGCCACGATGCGGGCGAGCGGCCCACCCTTCGGCTCGAGCAGCAGTCCCTCACCGTCCACGCCGGCCAGCACCGGCCACCGCACGGCGTAGACCGTATAGCGGTCCCCCTCGGCCACCTTCGCCGGAGCGTTCACCGTGGCGACGAGGTCCATCCGCGGCGGCTTCACCCGCGGGTCTACGACGCCGAGATAGCGCCGCAGCCGTTGGCGATTTGGCTCAACCGACTTGGCGTACGCCGCGGGCGACGCGAAGTCGCGCTGCCACAGCGTCTCCCGCGCCGCCACCGACTCCTCGGTCTTTTTCAGCAGGAAGGTCTTGAGGCCGGCGACCATGCGCGCGGCGAGGTCGCCGGTCAGCCGGAGCGGCTTCGTGCCCGGCAGCGTCTTGCGGGCCATGGCGGACGGCTCCTCTGCCAAGGCGGTGAGGGACAGCACCAGCGCGAGCGGAAGCGTGGCGGCCAGTCGTCTCATGTCCGGCTCCTGATGGTCCCGCACTCCTCCGCAAGGGCGCATTGCTCAGTCGAGTTCGAGGGTTGCGTGCCGGCAGAATCGGGCGCCCGCGGCCATGCCGCCGGCCTCGTAGAAGCCGGTCTGCGCCGCGTCGCATATGACCCGCACGCCGGCCTTGCCCGCCTCCCTGGCCATGCGCAGCGCGTGGCGCAGGAACACGGCGTCGAGGCCTGTGTCGCGATGCACCTGCTCGACGAAGACGGGGCCGAGGACGGGCGCGTCGGTCTCCAGGGTCCAGCCGAGGAAGGCAGTGAAGCCGATGATCTGGCGGCGGTGGTCGCAGACCACCAGGGCGTCGGGCCGCAGGTGGCGGGCCAGCACGTTCCACTCCTCCTGGCTCAGGAGCCCTGTGTGGCGCGGGTGGTACTTGCGGGCCACGACGGCGACCTCGTCGGGGCGGGCGTCGCGCACGAAGTAGCCCTTGCGGCGCAGCTCCTCCTCGCGCGTGTCGGCGGGCGATGAGCTCGGCAGCCGCTTGAGCTCGATGGCCATCTCGACCGCGGGCGCGCCGAGGTCGAAGTCCTTCGCCCTCAGCACCCCGATGGCCTGGGCGTCCTCCGCCAGGCGGGGCGCGCTGCCGAGCAGGCCGATGGGGCCCTGTCGGGCACGGGTCGCGCCCTCGTCGCGCCAGCGGTCGAGCGCATCGGCCAGCACCATCTCCAGCCCGTGCTCGTCGCTCCCCCCGAGCAGGCCCCACACCGCCGTCTCGCCCTCGATGCGCGAGGCGAGGAAGGCCACGGGCTCGCCGCCCTCGAAGGCCACGAAGCTCAGCGCGGGATCGAAGTCCGGATGGGCCACCAGATAGGCCACGTCCGCCTCGCCCAGCGCCGACGCCGGCTGGACGACGCCCCAGCGCACGACCGTCTGCTCGCAGGCAGCCATGGCTCCCAGCAGGTCGTCGGGCGGGCAGCGATACAGGTCACGTACGATCATGTCATTTCCGATTTGCGATTGCCGATTGCCGATTGGAAGAGAAGTTCATCATCCGCAGATCACCCGATCAGGACAGAGGGAGCAGTCACGAAAGTGCAAGATACAACTGGAAGGCCGAAGGGGCCCACTCGCCCAGCGGAAAGCGCTTCGCCGGAGAAGGTCTCGTGTTCCTTCCTGTCTTCCAGGTTGCGCAGTTCTCCAATCTGCGGGAATCCGCGTAATCTGCGGATGAAGTGTTTGCTCTTTCTTCTCAATCGCAAACCGCAAATCCCAAATCGCAAATCACGCGGCTACTTCCGCCGTTTCTTCGCCTTCCGCTTCGTGCCCGCCAGGCCCCACCTGCGGTTGATGGGGCCCTGGTACTTCTCGACCTTGCAGGCCACCACGTCGTCGAAGGCGATGGCCTTCCCTGCGGCGGCGCTCTCGTAGACCGTCTCGCTGATGGCCTTCGCCTTCAACCCGTCCCAGGCATCCAGCTCGGGGCGGCGGCCACGGGCGACCGCGTCGATGAAGTCCCAGCACTCCAGCGTCATCCCGTTCGTGATGCCGTAGGGGAACAGCCGGGCCTTCTCGTCCTTCGAGAGGCCGAGGAGGAACTCGATGGCGAGGTCCTGCATGGACATCGTCCTGTCGTCGCCCCACTTGATCTCGCCACCGAGGCTCTGGAAGCCGTGGAAGACGTCGCCGGTGTCGCGGATCGAGCCCTCGGCGCCGTAGTAGACGACGTTGCGGTAGCCGTGTCCCTTCTGCACGTTGCTCCAGCTCCAGGTGCCGACCACGCCGCTCTTGAAGGTGAGGATGGCGGTCCAGGTGTCCTCGCAGTCGCTCACCACGGTCTTGCCGTTGTCGGAGAAGCTGGCGGGCTCGAAGAGGCTGGCCTCGGCGTAGGCGCGCTCGAGGTCGCCGAAGAAGTAGCGCATCGAGTCGACGAAGTGCGCCCCGCTGTCCATCACCATCAGGCCGCCGCTGAGCAGCCTCTGGATCCGCCAGCGGAAGGGCGGCGCGTCGCCTGGGAAGGGGCTGTAGCAGGCGCCCTGGCTGAAGAAGGTCCTGGGCTGGCCGATGATGCCCTTGGTGTTGATGGCCCAGTGGACCACGCGCTGGCCGAGTGAGCGGCGGATGTTCTCCGCGGTCGCTGCGATGAGGCCCGTGCGGTCGGCCGTCTCGGCGATGAGGCGGCTGGCGCGGACCGTGATGCCGATGGGCTTCTCGATCATCACGTGCACGCCGCTCTCCAGGCAGGCGCAGCCGACGGTGTGGTGGAGCCCGTGAGGGGTGCAGACGTCGGCGGCGTCGGCAGCGCCGGCGGCGAGCATCTGCTCGTAGTCGGCGTAGACGGCGGGCCGGGTGCGCTGGAAGCCCTTGGCCGTCTCGGCGAACTCGTTGGCCGCGTCCTCATTGGGGTCGCAGCAGGCGGTGATCGTGAAGTTCCGCATCCCCTTCTCGCGGAGGGTGCGATAGCCGTTCATGTGGCCTCGCGCGATGCCGCCGCACCCGACGATCGCCAGCCGCACCTTCTTCGCCATGCCCGTGGCTCCTTTGCTGTCCTCCGGTGGCTGCGCGCCCCATCGGCGCGGCGGTAGTGTAGTCTCACGGGCTGGCAGGTGTCAAATCACGCTCTTCGAGGGAGGCGTGCATCCCCCGCGGAGTGCCGGTGTTGCTCTATTCTGGACTCGGTTCCTTCCCTGACCATGAGATCGATTGTTCTTGACCGCCCCCCTCCCTTCCCCGCCGACTGGGAGACTCCCCGACGCGGCCCGCAGAGCGCAGCAGGGCAGGAGCAAGGCCCGGCATCTCGCGTCCTCAACTGTCCGGCCGAGCCGCAGCACAGCGAAGGCGAGGGGTCTCGCCAGCCGCAGGGGCAGCCGTCCGACGATGACATCACCTTCGCAGAACGCTGGCCGCAGGCCACAGCGGCGGCAGCGCAAGCGCGACGGTCCCCAGGGCAGACGCCTCCCGTCAAAAGCAATGAAGCTCTCGTGGGGCAGGCGCTCCAGCGGCGTCGGGCGAAGCCCGCCGCGGCCACTTCGGGGCGAGACTGATCGCGAAGCGTCTGGGACAGGGTCATCGACTGGCTGGATATGCTGATGCCTGGGCAGGACGTCCTTGGCACGTTGCGCGCCCGGTCGATGCCCGGGCGCGCGGTCGGGGCGAGCGGGCCGGGTGGACCCGCTCGCCCCTCGATGATGTGCCCGGGATGCGGGCGGTCTAGCTTTCCTCCTCCTCTTCAGTCTCTTCCTGCGGCTCGGGCTCCTCGGTGGGCGGCTCCGCCTCTGCCTCGTCGGTGCGCTGGTGGGCGCGGATGATGGCGTCGGAGACGATCTGCTCGAGGGCCTCGGGGGCGAGGGCGACCTTGCCGCCGGTGAAGCGGCTGACGACGTCGCGAAGGGCCTCGCCCGTGCCCCGGACCATCTGCGTGGCGGTCTGGCGGACGTCCTCCGGCGTGCTGTCCACGAGGCCCTTGACACTGAGGCCCCAGCCGACGCTGCGGAGGAACTGCTGGGTCATGGTGGCCACGGTGCTTGGGTCGCCGAAGAGGTGCATGTCGGCGCTCTGGAGCATGGTGGCGATGGCCTTGGCCATCTCGATCTGGACGTCGCGGTTGGCTGCGATCTGCTCCTTCTTGAGCTCGAAGTCGAGGGCGGCCTCGGAGAACCGCTCCTGGTTTTCGAGGTCCTGGCGTCGGACCTCGACCCTTGCGGCCTCGACGTTGACCTTCTCGCGCTCGATCTGGACGGGGACCATCTCGATGGCCCGCTGGCCCTCGGCGCGGAGCTTGTTGGACTGGGCCTCGCCCTCGGCGAGTATGAGCATGGCCTGCTTCTGCTTGTCTGCGGCCTCGAGGTCACCCTCGGCGACCTTGACGGCGGTGTAGGCCTTGACGTCGGCCTCGACCTGGTCCTCGTACTGCTTGATGTCCACCTGCTGCTTCTCGGTGATCATCTTCTGCTGGGCGCGGCGGTCGGCCTCGGCGGTGACCCGGACGGTCTCGATCCGCTCGGTCTCCTCCTGGCGCTTGGCCTCGGCGGCGCGGGTCTCGGCCTGGGCCTGCGCCCTGCGGGTCTCCTCGTTGGCCACTGCGACCTCGGCCTGGCGTCGGGCGACCTCGACGGCCTGCTCGCGAGCCACGTCGGCCTCCTGCTGGGCCTTGTCGCGGGCGATCTGGGCGAGCCGCTCGGCCTCCTCGCGCTGGGCCTGGGCCACCGCGAGGTCCCGCTGCTTGGAGATGTCGGCCTGCTGGACCGCAAGCTCCTTGGCGACCTCGGCCAGCTCGACCTCGCGGGCCTGCTGGATGGCGAACTCCTGGGTCTCGCGCTTGCGCTCGGCCTGGACGTTGGCCACGTCGCGGGCCTGGGTGGCCTCGGCGAACTCGCGGTCCTTGTCGAGGTCGAGGATCTGCTTGCGCGTGCTCACATCCTTGTCGCGGATGTCGCGCTGGGCGTTCCGCTCGATCTCGTTGCGCTGGACGAGCTGGACCTGGGTGATCTCCGTGATCCGCCGCTTGCCCTGCGCGTCGAAGATGTTGTCGTCCTTAAGCAGGTCCACAGGCGTCTGGTCAAGGCTGGAGATGGTGACGGACTCGAGGGTCAGGCCGTTCTCCTGGAGGTCCTGGGTCACGATCTGCTGGACGGCGGCGGCGAACTCGTCTCGCTTGGTGTGGAGCTCGACCAGGCTCCGTGTGGCGGCGACGGTGCGGAGCGCGGAGATGAGCTTCTCCATGACCAGCTCGCGGATGCTGCCCTCGCTCACCGAGCGCTCGCCGAGGGAGCGGGCGGCGTTAAGGATGTCGTTGAGCTCGGGCTGGACCTTGATGTAGAACTCCGCGGCGATGTCCACCCGCAGGTTGTCGCCGGTGATCAGCGCCTCCTCGCCGCGGCGGATGACGTTCAGCCGCATCGTCTCCAGCGACACGGGCACGAGCTTGTGGATGATGGGCACGACGAAGGCGCCACCGTCGAGCACCACCTTTGCCTTCCCCCAGCCCGTCCGCACGAAGGCCTCGTTCGCCGTCGTCTTCACATAGAGCTTGGTGATGACGGCGAGCGCGACCCCAAAGATGAACACGAGGCCCCCGAAACCGGCGACCAGCACCGCCGATACCACCCCTATCGAGCCATGAAACGCGACGCCTGCCCCGATGAGCAGGACACCTATCAGGATCACAAGGAAGACAATCATCCAACCCTCCTTCCGTTTCAGGAGCCCTCGCGTGGGACGTCATAGGGCTCGACAAGGTAGTAGCCCGATTGCCTGCGGCCGGGCCGTGTGGTGCGCACGAAGCGCACGAGCAGGATGCTCCGGCCCTTGGGAATGGTCTCGGCGCCCTCGGCGACCTTGCACACGACCTTGTGCTGCGTGCCGTACTGGTCGTAGGCGAGCGCCTGGCCGAACTGGTCGGTCACTGGCAGAGAGGCGACGGCGATGCGCCCGACGAGATTCGAGCGCCGCACCGCCGCCGTCTCGATCGGCTTGAGCCACCGGCCCAGCGTCCGGACCAGCAGCTTCGTCGCCAGCACGCCACACACCAGCGCCGCCGGCAGCGATGCCAGGAACAGGTGGCCCCCCGCCGTCAGCACCGGCGTCAGCGCCGTGTTCACGAACCAGCCGACGAGCGAGAACACCGTCAGGAACGTCATCATCAGGATTGACAGGGGCACGCGGCCGACGCCGAGGAACGAGAGGGCCTCGTCGAGCAGACTCGGCTCGTAGTGCGCCGCAATTGCGTCCGCTCCATGGCCCACCTCCGCGTCGGCATCGGCGTCAACATCCGCGCCCAGATCCGCATCGACGTCGGCGTCAACGTCCACGTCGGCGCCGATGTCGGCGTCAACGTCCAGATCCACGTCGGCGTCAACGTCTATGTCCGCGTCAACGTCCACGTCGGCATCCACGTCAGCATCGATGTCCGCGCTGCTGCTCACCAGGCCGATGGAGATCAGGGCGGCATACAGCAGCGCGAGGCCGAAGGAGAGGACGTAGACCAGATTCCACCACTGAAGGATCTCAGGCATGGGTCCATCCCTCACCCGCGCGGCGGCGGGAAGAAGAGGAAGGTGGCGAGCCGAGCGCGGTCGGCCGCGGCATCACGCGTCGCCGGCGGCGGGCTCGTCGCCCCCGCCCACCTTCTTCTTGAGTGCCGCGAGGCGCTCGTCCACGGACTGCCTGCGCTCGAGCTCGCGGAACCTGGTTTCGGTGTCGCTGCCGGACATGTCGGCGGCCACTTCGCCGTAGGCGCCGGCGCGGGCCTCGGACGCGGCGACCTGGTCCTCCATGCGGGCCACGGCATCGAGGATGCTGGCACCCGCGCCGCCCTCGACGCCGGCGAGGACGCGCTGGACCTCTTCCTGGCTCTTCGCCGCGCGGGCGCGGGCCAGGATCTCGTCGCGCTTGCGTTCCAGCTCTTCGAGCTTGGCGTGGAGATCTTCGCGGGCCTGGCGGGCCCGGTCGGCTGCGACCCTCGCGGTCTCGAGCGCCTGCCCCTGGGCCTCGAGCTTGCGCTCGGCCGCGATCTGGCTCTCGAGGGCGGTGCGAGCCAGATCGTCGTCGCCGTCCTTCACGGCGAGCTCGGCCCGCTGCCCCCACTTCTCGACTTCGGCTGCCGTCTCATCGTACTCAGCCTGCCGACGCTTCAGGGCCGCCACCGCGGTTGCCTCGGCGTCGATCGCCTTCTTGCATTCATCCCGCATCTCCTTGACGAGCTGCGGGAACACCTCTTCGGGGTTCTCCGCACCGTCCAGGAATGCGTTGATCTTGGCCATCGTCAGGCGCTGGACGCGCTTCAGGAAGCCGACCATTGTCCTTCTCCTTTGTTCCAAGGCTCCCGAGAGGCTAATCCCGGGATCACCCGTGCAGACCACTCGGCGCTAGCCGGGGCTGTGCACTCTCCCAGAAGGCACCACGGGTCCGGCTGCGCTCCCACACAGCACCGTGGCAGGCGGCCAGCCGTCGAGTGCGTGGCGGCCGACCGCAGATCGATCTCTCCTTTGTCCAAAGAGCGGGGGCGGGCGCGTGCCGCGCAAGCGGCCTCTCGTCCCCCTGGTGATCGGGGGGCGGGGACTGTTAGCGAGCTTCTTGCCCTCGCCTCCTCGCGCCCTCAATTCTAGCCCCCGCGGGCCAGGAATCAACTGGATTCCCGACAGATTCTCACGAGACGCCGTAACTGCCCGCCAGACAGGCGACAGCCGTGCAGCAGAGGCACGGGATAGCCGGCGGCGAGGCCGCTTGCTATGGCGCAAGCGCCGCCGGTATAGGCGGTCACGGGCGCACCTCCTTGGTCCCGGGCTCGTGGCCGCCTTGCTATGGGGCGGCATGCGGGCCTCTCACGCATGAACAGGCCCGTGGAGGGCGGTCAGCGCCCCCAGCAACTCACCGCACCGTCGACCGTGGCGAGGAAGAGCTTGCCCCGCGCGGCGATCAGGCCGTCGAAGACGGGCGGGCAGGCCAGCCGGTACTCGGCCCTCTTCGATCCGTCAGCGGAGGAGACGGCCCACAGCAGGGCCCCCGCCCGACCCTCGAGGGCGGCCAGCGGGTCCTCGGGATCGATCGCGTCGGGCGGGCCGGCCAGGAAGACCCGCCCGGCCTCCTTGCCGGGCGCGGAGGGAGCGAGCACCATCGCCCGGGCGCGCACGGGAATCTGCACGCTCCATCTGGGCGGGGCCGCACGAGTCATCGAGCCCCGCTCCCGGGCGGCATTGCCCTTGAGCAGCACGGGTTCGTTGTCGTTGTCGTCGGCGAAGAGCTCATACCCGCCCGAGGCCGGCTGGAAGTAGGGGCTTCGGCTGAACTTCCTGGTGAACACGTGCAGCCCGTACGTCGTGGTCCCGTCGAACACGAGGATCTGGCCCGCTTTGGACGTGGCGACCGCCACGTACAGCCCCGGCCAGCGGCGCGCGTGCATCCAGTAGATCCGGTCGAACATGCTGTCGTCGAGGAACCCCCCGGTGGCGACCAGGTGCAGGTCGGTCTTCCGCGCGCCCCACCGGGCGATCCGCGGCGCGGGCAGGGGCTTGAGGGACAGGTCGAACACGTTCTGCGTCAGATACAGCTTGCCTCCCGTGCCGACCAGGATATCGTTCCGCGAGCCGTCCATGTCGTGCGCGCGGTTGCTCGGCTTGGACAGGTCTGGCTCGGGGCCGACCAGCCGGGCCTGGTGCCGGACCGCGCCGGTGGCCACATCCAGGCCGAACAGGTACAACCCGCCGTCCAGGAACGAAGACCGCCCGGCCGCGAAGTACGCCACGCCGCCTTCGACCAGCACGCTGCCATGCACCGGCCAGGCCGACTCCACCCGGCCGTAGGACACGATCCGCCTGTCCCGCGGCGCCGCCCGGAAGCGCCACGCCAGCCGGCCATCGGCGGCACGGAGGCAGTACACAGCCCCGTCGCGGCAGCCGAACAGGACCCGCCCGCCGCAGACGGTGGGCGGCGAGTCGACGCCCCCGCCGGCGGTGAAGGTCCACACCGCCTTGCCGGTGTCGGCGGTCAGGCAGTGCACGGCGTGCGTGTCGAGGCCGGCGACGTAGACGCGCCCATCGGCGACGACGGGAGGCGAGACCTTCCCGCGGAGCACGGTCCGCCAGAGGGGCTTGAGCCTGTCCGGCACGGGGGCGCCGGTGCAGCCGCTGCGGGCATTGTCGTGGCGATAGGTGGGCCAGTCTTCAGATGGCGGATTATGGAGTGCCGATTGCGAATCGGTCGTGTGGAAGGCGGGGCCTTTCTCGAGGCGCGGGGACGAATCGGGCTTGGGCGGCGTCTTCGGCGCAGGGGCCAGGGCATTGAAGCCGGTGAGCTTCACGCCGGGATAGCAGAAGCACGAATGCGGCGGGGCGTAGATCAGACCGTTGGCCGGGATGATGCCGTAGCGGCAAGTGCCGCGGACCCAGTCGTGCCGCATGTGCTCGTCGCCGCGGAGGTCGAGGAACTCGATCCCGCGCTTGCTGAACAGCAGGTACTGCTCGGTCGCGCGGGCACGATGGCACCGCGAGTGATGGCCCGAGGTGAACAGCGAGCCCGGGCGGATCTCTTTCTTCACCCGACCTGTCTTCAGGTCCAGGCCCCGAGTGGTGAGCGTGCCGACCCAGACGAGCCCGCCGGCGACGAACACGTCGGGCGGGCCGCGGAAGCTCGCGTTGGTCTTCGCGGTCCACAGCCCCCTGCCGTCGGCGGCGGCCATGGCCCGCACCGAGCCCGGCCGGGCCACCAGGACCACGTCATCGCGGAGAATCAGCGTGAAGGCGGGGGCCGTGCGTCTCGGCCTTTGCCCCAGGCTCACCTGCCACCGTTCGCGCCCGGTGCGCAGGTCCAGCGCGATCAGACCCTTCTCGTTGACGAAGCACACGCGCGTGCCCGAGGCCGCCAGCGTCAGGTCGTCCACCTTGCCGGCAGGCCGGGTCCACAAGACGCGGGCGGAGGCGAGCTCGACGGCGACGACCGCTTCGTCGCCTTTCTTGCGCCTTGCGCGGGCCAGGAGGATGCCGTCGTGGACCACGAGCTCCTCGGTGTCGCGGGTCGCGGGGAACTCGCGGATCGTGAGGCCGGTAACGGCGTCGAGTTCGGAGACGGGCGCACGGAACCCCATCGTCATGTAGACGCGGTCGCCCAGGGCGACGAGCCGGCGGGGGAGGGTCAGCGGCGAGGACCACATCTGGTCTCTCTTGCCGAACCGCCAGCGGGCGTTGTCCCACGCGGCGCTGCCCCAGCCGGGCAGGGGGCGCCGCCAGAGCTCGATTCCGTTGTACGCGTCGCGGGCCACCAGGGAGCATTTGTCGGGCAGGCGTCGGGTAGTCAGGGGAGTTTCGTGGATGCCGATCGGGCCCTCGTCCAGCGTGTGGAAGATCGTCCCACCGGCCGCGACGGCGGCGGTGAGGCTCATGTCGGTCTCGTGGCTGCGGCTCCAGCGAGGCGGACCGTCCCACTGAAGGCGCGTGAGCGGGGCGATGCGGCGGTCGGTCGAGACGGCGTTGCCGTTGGCCGTGTGGAAGTAGTGCGTCCAGTCGTCCACGTCGTCGGGCCGGGGCTTGACGATCGTCCGCCCCTCCACCAGCGCTACGCCCCCCGGGGCGAGCACACGGAGGATCTCCTCCCGTGACGGACCGCGTCCCGCGCCAGAGACCACCACCAGGTTAACCAAGTTGTCGGCATACGGCAGGCGCGGGCCGGTCCAGACATCCACGGACACCGGCCCGTACAGCCCGAGCTGGGTCAGGTGCTCGCGCGCGGCGCGGACCATGGCCGCGTCGGCGTCCAGGCCGTGCACGAGGAAACGATCGGACGGCCGGAGCGTAGCCGTCGCCTTGCCGTCGCCGCAGCCGAGGTGCACGATCAACCCGCCGGCGAGTCCGTGGGCCCGGCAGGCCTTGGCCACCGTTCGCGCCGGCGTCTCGGCCGGGGCGCTGGTGGCGGCGGCGAGCAGCATGAACGCAGTGGCTGTGCATCGCACGGTGGCGTTTCCCTTCGTCGTCGATCGCTTTCCGAAGCAGATCCGGGTACACGACTTCGGCCAGTGGCCAATGACAGCTTCCCCGCCTCGCGGCTGGGTGACTATTCAGCCGGCTGAAGTGCCGCCGAGCCGCCGCAGGCGATTGGCACGCTTCACGACACGTCCGAGAGGTGAGGGCGAGGCAGAAAGAAGTTCTCCGGCAGCGGCTTTGCCCGTTTCCGCAATTCCGTGTCGCCTCCGAGCATAGCGTCTAGCAGCCCGTGGCAGAAGTCCGTTCGGACTGCGTGCGGGTCTTCGGGCC
>CAZDNN010000121.1:3021-13376 GCA_964506385.1 uncultured Planctomycetota bacterium | reverse complement strand
GGGCTGACGGAGCATGAGTGGCGGGGTACGCCACACTCGTCCCGATGCTCCAGGGTGGAGGAGCGGCACTGGGGCCGTACTCCGCTGAGTGACGCCGGAGCGTCGTTGCTTCCGTCCCGACGCTGGAGCATCGGGACGAGTTAAGTGGAAGGCGAGGGCATGAAGAGGCCGAGCCCGTTGCGGAGCTCGGCCTCACATCTTGGTTCAGTCGTGGGTCAGGACGCGGCCATCGCGTCGGCCTCGACGTCGTCGAGCCGGACGCGGGCGCCGTCGTTGCAGGCGGAGCGGTGGACGGCGGCCTCGAAGACGCATTCGTCCCAGGCTGCGTCGCCATCGGCGGGCAGCGGCTGCCCGGCGGCCATGGCCTTGATGACGCCGTCGGCCATGCGGGCGAAGCTCTCCTGGTACTCGCGAACGCCCTCCTCGACCTCCCACAGCTCCTCGACCTCGGTCGGCCAGGAGCCGCCCTTGCAGCGGCGGTACCAGCCGTCCAGCCCGCGGGCCTCGGCACAGGCGGTCTCGCCCACGATCATCACGCGCAGCGGATGGTCGTCGTAGCCCCAGAGGTTCGAGCCGTCGAGCTGCCCCATCACCCCGTTCGGCCACATCATGCGGATCATCCGCGACCAGCCGCCCTGCTCGGTCGGGTCGCCGAGGACGCTGACCCACTCGGGCCGGCCCATTGACCACAGGATCTGGTCGATCACGTGGCTCCAGCAGTTGAAGTGCGCGCGGGCGCGGACGATCCGGAGCTTGCCCAAGCGGCCCTCGACCACGTCCTCGTGGAGCTTCTGGAAGTGGCGGAAGAAGCGGTAGTTGTAGTTGATGCCGAAGGTCAGGCCGCTCTCGCGCCATTCCTTGATGGCGGGCGCGGCGACGGCGGCGTCGCTCTCCTGGACGCGGAACTGCCCTTCGAGCCCGCACAGCGGCTTCTCGGTGAAGACGTTCTTGCCTGCGGCCAGGAGCTGTCGGAGGGGCGGGATGCGGCGGGTCTCGTTGGTGATTAGCAGGGCGAGGTCGAAGTCTGCCCCAGCGATCATCTCATCGATGCTCGCGAAGCCTGCCTCGACGCCGAGCTCCTCCTTCGCCTTCGCCAGCAGCGCGGGGTCCATGTCGCACACGGCGACGACCTCGGCGTCGGGGTGGCGATGGAAGTTTCCCCCGTGGTTCAGCCCCATCCCCTTGCCGCTGATCAACGCGCACTTGAGCACCGTCCGTCTCCTTTCGCACCCGCAAGCCTGGGCGACCATCCTCCCACGCACTGGCGGGGCATCATAGCGGGCGCCGCCCGCCGTGTCAATCGCGGGCGCAGTCTCGAGTCTGACCCCGGATGTTCGGGTGTCTTCTTCACTCGTCCTCGTCGTCGTCCTCGTCGTCGATTGTGCCGCCGTAGCGCCTCTTGACCGCCGACACGCTCAGATCTCGACCACTGGGGAGGAGGAACGGCCGCTTCGCGTTGAGCCTGCGGGGTTGTCGGGAGTCGAACCGAGGACGACGATGAGGACGAGGACGAGGACGATCCAGAACACCGGGCCACGGTCCCCAAGACCCGGGGCCAGACTCCGCAGTTTCTGGCACGTGGCCGGCCGGCCCGCGGCCTCACGGTCCCGACGTCTGCGGACCTCCTCCCTCACGTTTCGGCGCCGCGTGCCTTGAGAGTGCGGATGTGGCGGAGTTCGCTCTTGGCGAGGTCGTTGTCCGGGTCGAGCTTGAGGGACTCCTCGTATGCCTCGGCTGCGGCATCGAGGCGATGCAGCTCGATGAGGGCGTAGCCGATGCCGCGCCAGGCGACGGCACGGATGTTCGGCGGCGGGGCAGGCTCCATCTTGAGGACAGCGGCGTAGTGCTCGATGGCCTGCTGGGGCTTGCCGCCCTTGTTGGAGGCGGCGCCCATCTCGGTGAGGAACCGCGGGTTCGTCGGCTCGACTTCGCGGCCGCGCGCCAGCCAGCGCAGGGCGCCGGCGATGTCGCCCTCCTCGACGGAGACGTAGCCGAGATAGTAGAACGCCCGCGGGTAGGCCGAGCGGACCCACACGACGTTCTCCGCCTGACTCCCCGACTCCTTGAGCGTAGCACAGAAGGCGAGGAACTCCTGGAGCGCCCAGAACTTGATGTAGCGGGTGCCGCCCTCGGTGTAGTCGTAGACGTAGCGGTCGGGGCAGCGGGAGGCGACGTCGAGGAGGATGGCCTTCGCTTGTGCGAGCTGGCCGGCGGCCAGGAGCTTGAGCGCTTCGTCCACCTTGTCGGCATCGGCGTTCTCGACGGACTTGTCGGGCACGGATGGCCTCCCTACAAGTGGTGGGCGGGCGAGGCACCGCTTTGGTCGCGGCGACGTGTGGACTGTACTGGACCGGGGGAAAGCCGTCAAGGCCCGCTGGGCGCGTCCGCCGTTGGACGCTCGACGGGGCTCGCGGGCCCGTCTATAATGGGCGCAGGCACGGCACGAGAGGAGCAGCCATGAAGGTGCTGTACATCGGCGGCACGGGCGAGATCTCGCAAGCTTGTGTGTGGCAGAGCGTCGCGGCGGGGCACGAGGTCGCGACGTTCAACCGCGGCAGGCGGCAGGAGGAGATGCCCGCAGGCGTCCGCCAGATCACGGGCGATCTGGGCGACGAGGCGGCCTACCGGGCGCTCGGCGGCGAGCGGTTCGACGTGGTGTGCCAGTTCCTCGCCTACGAGATGCCGGTGGTCGAGCGTGACGTCGAGGTCTTCGGCGGGCGGTGCGGGCAGTACATCTTCATCTCCACGGCCTCGGCTTACCAGAAGCCGCCGACGACCTGGCGGATCACCGAGGACATCCCGCTCGCCAACCCCCTCTGGCCATACAGCCAGAAGAAGGCCGACATGGAGGCCTGGCTGTTCGCCCAGCACGCCGACGGCCGGCTGCCCGTGACCGTCGTGCGCCCCAGCCACACCCACCGCACGCGCTTCCCCGGTGGGATGGTCAGCGGCGACGACTGGGCGTGGCGACTGCTGAACGGCAAGCCGATCATCGTCCACGGCGACGGCACGGCGCTCTGGACGCTGACCTACAGCACGGACTTCGCGGTGCCCTTCGTCGGGCTCTTCGGCCAGGCGGGGGCGCTGGGCGAGGCGTTTCACATCACGCGGCATCTCGAGGCGGCGTCGTGGGACCACATCTACACCGAGGTCGGCAGGGCGCTCGGCGTCGAGGCCGAGCTGGTGCACGTGCCGAGCGAGACGCTCGTGCGCTACCACCCCGAGTGGGCCGGCCCGCTGCTGGGCGACAAGACGTGGAGTGCGGTCTTCGACAACAGTAAGGTCATGTCCGTCGCCGGCGCCTTCGCCTGCACGGTGAGCTTGGAGGAGGGCATCCGCCGCGCGGCCACGCACGTCCGCCGGCGTCTCGAGACCTTCGAGCCCGACCCCGCGCGCCACGCGCTGCTCGATCGCATCGCCGCCGAGCAGTCGGCGCTCGGAGCCTGACAGGCGGCACGACATCTCAGCGCATGAAGGAGGCCACCCGCGGGGTGGCCTCCTGTCGTTCTGGCGGTGGTGAGGTCAGGCCTTGCGCCGGCGGCGGAGCAGGGCGGCGAGGCCGAGGCCGAGGAGCGCGAGGGTGCCCGGCTCGGGGACATTGAAGTCCACCATACGGATGGCATCGACCTCGATGTGGCCCCAGCCGCCGGGGTTGTTGTCCACGAGCTGGAGGAAGGCGTTGAGGCCGTTCAGATCGCCGATGCCCCAGAACTCGTAGTCGAACTCGTTGGCGTTCGCCTGGTGGCGGGCCCACCGCTGGAGGCTGAACTGGCCGTTGTCCTCCATGTCTACCCAGAGCTCGAGGGCCATGTTGTCGCTCTGGCCGCCGCCGATGAGGAACTCGATGATGTCGCCCTGGATCTGGAACTCGGGGCTGCGCAGGATGCCGGTCGGGGCATCCCAGCCGCCGGAGGGCGTGGTGGAGCTGAGGAAGCCCTCGCCGACGGTGAAGACGCCCTTCTCGTTGATGTGGCGGGCGACGAGGCCGCCCGGGGTGTTGCCGATCTGGAAGGAGGTGATGGGCACTGGGTTGCCCGCCCCATCGACCTGCTGCCAGCCCATGAAGTCGCCGGCGTCGTCGAAATGGTAGTTGAACATGACGTTGTGGTGGAGGAAGTCGCTGAAGGTGATGGCTCCGGCCGTGGCGACGATGGAGTCGACCCCGGTCCAGGCCCAGCCGCCGACCTGGCGGTCCACGAGGACGGGCATCACGGTCCTGCCCTGGAGGCCGGCCAGCGAGATGGCGTGGGCTTCCCAGGAGGCGCTGTTGCCGCTGCGCGGGGTGAAAGAGCCGGGGACATAGTCGTTGGCGTCGAGGTCCCAGAGGGCGAAGCCTGTGCCGCCGCTGCGCTGGCTGGTGGGGTTAAGGGCGTGGCTGCCGCCGATGACCTTGAAGGCGATCATTCCCGAGTCGTCCTCGACGGTGAACGCCGGGCCCCACGCCATGGAGGTGGCGTTGTCGTGGTTGGGGTTGTAGATGTTCACCCCGCTGGCGGTGTGGCTGTTGCCGGTGCGCAGGCCGTACGTGCCGTCGGGGTTATCGATGTCCCTGGGCCGCGTGCCGTTGTTGCCGCAGCTCATGTACCACCGGCTGGGATCGACGGTCTCGCCACGGCCCTCGAAGCCGTCGATGACCTGGTTGACGGCGAAGCCGCGGAAGCGGGCATCGAGCACGCGCTGGTCGTTGTGGCTCGTCGCCGCCAGGCCCAGCAGGCCCACATCGAACGACGACATGGGCTCGCCACCGAAGCGGACCCAGCCGCCCGTGGGGACCGTGGCGCTGTCGGGTGCCCAGTGTGCGGTGATCTGGCCGTTCTCCCAGCGCTCGAGCTTGAGCCAGATGTTGTTGGCGTCGCCGCCACCGGTGTTCTCGTAGTGCGTGCCAAGGTCGGTGGGGTCGCGCCACTGGAGGTTCGGCGTCTCGCTGCCCGTGGCCATGACGAAGTAGTTGTCGGCCTCGTCGGCGTGGGACTCGCGGAGCATGATGCCCATCTTCGCCCAGTTCGACGGCATCGGGCCGTCCATCGAGACGTGGGCGACAGCGGAGAAGGTCCCGGAGACCTTCTCGTTGAGGAAGGCGGCGCCGCCGTTGTCGTCGTAGTTCTGGATGTCGGTTCCCGCGGTGGTGAGGACGAGGTCGCCAGGGTTGCGCACGTCGTGGACGAGGCTGGTGCTGGTGGCGTTGCCCCAGGTCACCGTGTGCATGGGCATCGGGTCGGGGGCGTTGAACTCGAGCATGCGGATGGCATCGACCTCGATGTGCGCCCAGCCGCCCGAGGTCTGGTCGCGCAGGCGGAAGTAGGCCTCGGTGCCGGCCAGGTCGCGGATGTTCCAGTACTGGTAGACCATGTCGTTGGCGTTGGCGACGTTGCGGGCCTCGCGCAGCACGGTGTTGTCGCTGGCGCGGACGAGCTCGAAGCCGAGGTCGGTGGTGGACCCGCCGCCGACGAGGAACTCGATGATGTCGCCCTGGACGGTGAAGTTGGGGCTGCGCAGGGTGCCCTGTGCCCCGTCGTGTCCGCCGATAGCCGATCCGGAGCTCAGGAAGCCCTTCTGGTCGTTGAATCCGCCGCTGAGGTCGATGTAGCCCTGCGGCTGGGCGCCGGCGACGCCCATGTTGCCGATGGTGAAGCTGTCGGTGTCCCCGGTCCAGCCCTGGAAGTCGTTCTCGTGGTCGAAGTGGTATTGGAGGTAGAGCTTGTGGTGCATGTTGTCGCTGATCTCGACGGCGCCGGGCGAGGCGGTGATCGAGTCGACGCCCGTCCATGCCCACCCGCCGGTGTAGCGGTCGAGGACCACGGGGGCGACGGTCTTGCCGGCCAGGCCGGCCAGGGGGATGGACGTGTCGAAGTTGAAGTTGCCGCCGACGCCGCTGCGGGTGCGGAAGCTGCCCGGGACGAAGTCGTTGGTCGTCAAGTCCCACAGCGCCATGCCGACGGGGCCGTTGCGCGGATCGTGGAGGTCCGCCGTGCGGTTCCCGCCGGCCAGGCGGAACTTCAGCGACTTGGTGTCGTCGAGCACCTCCAACATCGGGCCCCAGGTCATGTTGGTGGGCCGGTCGTACCCGCCGCCGCCGTCGAACACGTTGAGGCGGCGCTCGGCGTCGCCGTTGGTGCCGTTGGTCTCGAGACCCCAGGCGCCCCCGGGGTTGTTGTGGCTGCGGGGCCGGACGATGTTGGCGCCGCCGCCGACGTACCAGTTGCTGTAATCGAGCTTGCCGGCGGTGCCCTCGAAGTCCTCGACGAAGCCGCCCGCGGCGCGGAACTGGTCGGCGATCTCGGTGTCCTGGAGGGCGCGGCTCGTGATCGTGAGGTTGTCGATCTGCCCGTCGTAGTACCGCCCGCCGAGCCACCGCCCGATCTTCACGATGTCGTTGCCCGCGAAGGCGGCGTGGCCGGTGCCTGAGCGGTCCTCCGCGCCGTCCACGAAGATGCTCTGCTTGCCGTTCTCGTAGCGCCAGGTCAGATACTGCCACTCGCCGGTGTCGATGGGCCGCCCACCGCCGGTGTCGTTGCCGTAGAAGCCGAAGTGGGCCTTGCCGTCGCGGATGATCAGGTGCAGGCCCTGGTTGCCGCCGCCCTGGTCGGTGCCGACGATCGTGCGGTCGCCGTTGACCTGGTCGGGCTTGACCCAGGCGGAGACGGTGAAGTCGCCCTGGAAGCCGAGGTTGCTGGCGTTGGTGAGGTCCACGTACTGGTTGCTGCCGTTGAGCTCGAGGGCCTGGCCGCCGTGAGGGCTCGGCTGATAGGTCGGGCCGTTGACGGGCGTGCCGTCGTAGGGACCCGTGGAATCGTTGACATTGTTGTTCATCTCGTAGGTGCTGGTGGCGGGTGCGTCTGTGGGGATGATCTGGAGGCCCTGGAGGCAGCCCCACTGGGCGTTGGTCGGGTCGATGAGGACGGTGACCCAGTCGCTCGGCCCGCCGACCTTGACGACCTTCGTCGCGTAGTTCTTGCCGCTGGTCCAGGTCGTGACGCCGCTGGCGTCGGTGATGGCCTGGGGGGAAGTCTCGGCGATGTCGTCGAGGTTGACGCCGATGTTGACGTTGTAGGTCCGCGCGAGCTGATTGCCCTCGCGCACGAGGGCGTTGACGCGGTAGTAGCCCGCCTCGAGGCCCTTGACCCGGGCCGCGAGCATGTCGTTGCCCGAGCTATAGGTGTAGTCGCGCATGAGGCTGTTGTCATAGAGGGGGAGGTTGGCGCCGCAGGTGGTGTAGCCGGGGGTCTGTGCCCAGTCGATGGTCGAGCGCCCGTACTCGGAGCGGCCGACGTCGAACCGCAGGTTCGCGCTGGCGCCCTCGCCGGTCACCAGGCCGGTGGCGGCGTCGGCGGTGACGGTGTTCCACACGTCCTGCTGGGCGCTGACGTCGCCGGCGGCGTGGCCGGGGCTCTCGGTGCCGGTGTAGCTGCCGGCGGCGTTATTGATGTCGAACTGGGCGACGGGCTTCTCTCCCGCAGGGAGCATGGCCCTGCCGACGGGGAGGAATCCCGCGCCGAACTCCGTCTTCGCGCCGCGTGTGTAGAAAGCCTCGCCCCTGGCGCCGCCTGCGCGCTCGTAGTATAGGTACTCGACCTCGTAGTCGCCTGGGGCCAGATGCACGACACCCAGGGCCTCCTGGTTGCCGCCGAGGCCCGGCGTGGCCAGCGTGTCGCCGCGGTGGTAGGTGCCGCCGACGCCGGTCGAGCTCGTGAAAGTCTCGCCGACGACCCGCAGGCGGCTGCCGTCGTCGCTGTTGTAGCCGAAGGTGTAGTCGCCAGCGACGTCGATGTGGACCGTGGCTCGCGCGGCGACCGCGAAGTCCTGGTCATCGCCGCCGGTGTCCGACGCGAAGGGCAGGTCGCCGCCGAGCCGGCCGCTGCCGCCCGAGTTGTCCGGATCGATCCAGTTCATCATGCTCGGGCTGCTGTCGGTGATCGTGCCCATGCCGCTGCCCACGGCGGCCTCGGCCGCGGACATGCTCGTCAGCGTCCCGTTGCCCGACACGTCGCGGGCGTTCACCCCAGTGAGGGGCGCCGCTGGCGGCAGTTCCGCGGTGAGCGGCGCCGTCAGCGGCGTGTAGGTCTCGTTCGCCAGCCCCGCGATCGAGCTGTAGGGCAGGGCAGAGTCCCACACCGCCACGTCGTCCACCGTGCCGATCAGCGTGTTGTTGTCGTTGTTGTACCAGCCGATGTGGAAGGTCGTGCTGTCCCCGGTGTTGAGCTGCCGCTGGTTGCTGTTGACGAGGCGGCCGTCGGCGTAGATGGCGGTCTCGAAGCCGTCGTAGCGGACCGCGTAGTGGACCCAGTTGCCGTCGGCGGCCTTGACCTGGGTGCCGCCGGGGACGGCCGCGTCGGTGCCGTTGACGTTGAAGTCGTCGTCGCCACCCCACCACTGGCCGCGGAAGCGGTTGGTGGTGGAGCCGACGGTGCGGAGGCAGAAGTCCTGCTGCCCCGAGTAGCTGCCGACATCGAAGAGGCCGTCGTCGGCCCAGCCGTCCACCTTCGCCCACAGGCTCACCGTCTTGGGCTTGTTGCCGTCGATACCCAAATCGCTGGCCCTGGCGGCGGTGTTGATGTAGGAGTTCGTGGCCCCGTTGAGCGTCACGCCGGTCCCCGTGCCGTTGCGCCCGGTGGACCAAGCCGCCCCTGGCTGGAGAGCGCCGTTGAACCCGCCGACGACGTCAAAGGCCGTCGAGCCCGAGCCAGCGTCCAGCGGGTAGTATGCGACCAGCCCCGCATGAACAGCGCCGCCAGCGAGCAGCACTGCCGCAGCCACCACGGCCAGCCAACGTCCAACGTTCCTCGATGTCATGATAACCTTTCCTTGGCGGAAGCAGGCAAAGGGCCGGCAGCCATACCTGAGACCGCCGGACATCCAGGAACTGTTTCCGCGCAAACGGCGTGCCATTCGCACACCTGAGGCGAGGCGAGAATCGGAATCAGCATAACGTGTTATGGCCAAGGGAGATACGCATGCGGCTCCGCACTGCTCTCGCAGCCTCGCGCGCGGCCCCGGGCGCCCCGATGTTGACGATTGGCAACACGCAGACCGCCATCCAGGAGCCCTCGCTCCGCAAGCCATTGCCGTGACTACACTTGCGCCATGTTGCCTCTTGGCAACACTTGATCCGCTCGGGGCAACATCCGAGGCGACCCTCTCGGCACCATGGTCAGGGCTCCGAGCGGGGCCGGCGCCCTCTGGCCTGCGACTTGAGACGTTGGCGGAGAACGGGGGGGGCTAGTCGTCCGTGTCGATCCGCGGGTTGCGGATGAGGACCTGGGCGTTGGTCGCGGTGAGGGTGGCGACTGTGTGGGCCTTGCCGGCCGAGGCGTGGGCACCGTAGAGGCGCTGGCCGTTGACATAGTACCACGCCAGGCCCTCCTCGACGATCACCCGCAGCGTGTACCAGTGCATGGGCTTCAGATCGACCTCGTGCTGTGGCTCGTATGCGGCCGTGGCGATGCCCCGCGAGGCGGCCGACGTATCGAGGTCGGTGTAGTAGTAGAAGTCGTCGCGACCCGGCTCGCGCCCTGCCCGTGGCACGGCCTGGTTGCCGCGGATCTCGATCGCCCACGCTTCGCCGAGGTCGAGCCGCAGCGCGTAGGCCACGGACTCCGGCACGCGGGCGAAGGCCACTTCGCAGGCGAACTCGTAGCTGGGAGCCTTCCCTTCGGCGCCGGTCTCGGGAAGCTTGAAGCTCACGCTCGCGGTGCCGAGCTGCGGGTCCATGCGCAGGATGCGGCCCTCGAGCGCCGCCCAACTGTCGGGCGGGCTCATCGTCTCGACGCGCAGTCCCTGGAGCGCCGTGACGATGTCCTCGATGGGTGTCGCGGTCAGGAGCTCGGGGTCGCAGGCCTCGCGGGGGGCGGGGACCTTCGTCCAGGGCCTTGCGACGAAGAGGATCCAGTAGATGATGAAGATCGTGGCGGGCATGCACAGCCAGATGGGGATGGGCACCTTCTGGTACCACTTCTTGGCCGCATCGAGCTCCGCGCGGCGGGCCTCGAGCCGCTCGCGCACACCCAGCTTCCGCTCCCCAACGGTCGCGACCTCAGCCGCCCCCGCCGGCCCGACCGCCGCCTCCGCGGCAGCATAGCCCGGCGGCACGGGTGGCACGAACGGCTCGGCGCCGAACCACGACAGCCCGGCCTCCAGCCCGTCATAGATCGGTGGCGGGCCGGCCTGTTCCTGTTCTTCCTCGGCCGCCTGCTCGTCGTCGCCCGGCGACTCCTTTCCGCCCTCTTCGCCTTCGTCCTCGTCTGCGGCCGCTCCCTCGTCGGAGGGCTCGCCGGGTTCGTCACGCGGCTGCCCTTCGGTCTCATCGGCTGCGTCGCCGGCAGCCGGGTCGGCGTCGTGCGGCGGCTTTTCGTCGGGGG
>CAZDNN010000121.1:0-2921 GCA_964506385.1 uncultured Planctomycetota bacterium | reverse complement strand
TCGGCTGCGTCGCCGGCAGCCGGGTCGGCGTCGTGCGGCGGCTTTTCGTCGGGGGCCTGGCCGTCGTCGCGGGGCGCGTCGTCGGTGTCGGGTTCGGGGGGGGGAAAGGGCTCGTCGGCCTGTTCGTCGTCGCGGCGCGGGTCATCGTCGCTCATCGGCCTGCCGGGCTCCACGAGGCGGTCTTCGCTGGCATCTCGGGACGGCGGATTATACCAGCACGGCTGCGGCCCTGTCAATCGCGCGTGGCACGGTCGCGCCGTCGAACGGGGCGCTCAAGCGCTCTCCCCGCGGCGCCCGCGCGGCGCGGTCAGCACGGCGAGCGAACTGCCGCGGCGCGCGCCGCGCAGCCAGACAATGCCGGCAATCGGCTGGGGGCCTGTGCCCTCCGCGACACGCCGCCGGTGGGCCTCAGCGTAGCGCTGGACACCTGGGGAGGCGAGGGGACGGGGAAGGAGGCGCGCCAGAGGGCCGGCGGCAGGGTACCAGATCAGCTCGAGGGCCGCTGCGCCTTCCTGGCGCTCGACGGCCGCGCGGAGCGTGGCCGGCCCGCCCGTCTCGGCCGCCTCGGCAGCCACGGTGGCGCAGAGCTCGTCCACGAGGGCCAGCAGGTCGGCCGCAGGCCAATCGCGGCGGTGGTAGAGACGAACGCCACCCACTGTCTCGACGGCGAACCGCGAGCTGTTGACGAGGCAGCGCTTCGCACGGCTGCGCAGGCGGATCGCCGCCAGGCGGTCCATTTCGCACTCGATGTGCCCGGGTGTCAGGTAGGGATTCGCGAACAGCGGCTCCTCCCCGTGGTAGACCGCGAGGAACAGGTCCACCACCTCGCCCCGCGGCACGCCGATGTCCAGGCCGTTCAGGAGCTGGGCGATGGCCCGCGCCCTGTGCCGCGGCGCAGGCGGGCCGCCGAAATGGACGCGCTGGAGGTCGATCAGCACCAGCCGCTCGCCATCGGCGGCGGCGGCCTGGCGGACCAGGATGTTGCCCGTGTGGAGATCGTCCTGGCGCACCCCCGCGTCGTGGACCCGCCGCACGAACCGCGCCACCTCGCCGATCACGCCCTGTTGCTCGGCCGTGTCGTCCAGGCCGCGCAGGTGCTCGCCCAGCGAGAGCACGTCGGGCTCCAGGTCGATCGCGAGGTAGGCCATCACCGCCCAGCCCCACGACGCAGGCCGCCCGATGGCAACGGCCCGCGACGCCGGTATGCCCATCGTCGCAAGGCGCCGCGACGCCATCCACTCGTGTCTCGCCCGCGACGGCAGCACGGCTCGCACGAGGCGGTCCCATCGCGACTTCGCGCGGAAGACCTTGAGCAGCACGGTCCGCCCGTCGCTCAGCCGCACGCGGTAGAGGGTCCTGCGCACCGTCTTCTTGAACCGCTCGGCCTCCGCCATCTCCCCAAGCTCGCCGATGCGCACGAACAGCTCGCGATGGAGCACGTCGGCCAGCGCTCGGTCGGTCTCCCACCGAACGCCTTCGCAGGTCACGACCTCCAGGCCTCCACCTTCCATCGGCTGCCGTCTGTCCTCTCTGGTTTGTCTCGGCGAGCGGCGCGCGGTCGAGTGGGTCAAGGCCAGAGGAGCTCCAGCTTGACGCCGGTCAGCTCGGCGAGTCGCGCGACGTGCTGGGCCACGGCGGCGCGGAATGCGCTGGCCTCGTCGGCGTCAGCGGCGCGGCCGACCCGCCTAGTGTTGCTGGCCGCCTGCCCGAGCTCGCGGTTCGCCTCGAAGAACGTCCGCGACCGCGCGAAGGCCTCGCGGCACCGCGCGGGGCGGGCGGCGAAGTACTCGTCGAGGAGGGCCGCCATCAGGTGGCCGTCTCGGTCGCAGAAGCGGTGGAGCGCCGAGACGAGGTCGGGGCAGAAGCTCCCGTAGCGGCACTCGATGAGATCGAGCGCCGTGGCCTCGCCGTCGGGGCGGACGACGAAGTTGCCGCAGTTCACGCGGCTGTGGGTCAGCGCGAACGGCGGGCCGAGCGACGCGGCCCCCGCGTGCTGCTGGAACCACGCGGTCAGACCGTCGCGTTGGGCCTGTGGCAGGACCCTGGCGAGGTGGCCCGTGCGCTGCGCGATGCGGTCGAGGGTGTGGCGGCGGTAGCTGCCCAGCCTCGGAAAGGCCGGCCAACCCCAGGATCGCCGCTCGACGTTGTGGAAGCGGGCCAGCGCGCGCGCCACGGCGCGTACGGCGGCCTCGCGGTCCGCCGCCTCGTGCGGGTGCCGGCCCTCGACGAACTGCTCGCTCAGCGCATAGAAGCCCCAGCGCCAGCGCGTGAGCGGCGACAGGTCGCTGTCGAGCAGCGCGGGCACCGGCAGACCCATGCTGGCGAGGGAGCGGAAGTTGTGAGCCAGGCGGGCGGCGCGCAGCCACCGGCCGTGGACGCGCAGCACGACCCGCGGGAAGCCATCGAAATCGAGGATATGCACGATCGACCGCACGCCGTGGGCAGGCGCCCGAATGGCGACGGGCGGCCCTGGCGCTTGGAGGCGCTTCACGAGTGGCCCGTGGGCGTACGCCACGATCGCGTCGCGAAGCTCTGCGCGACGGGCCTCTTGCCTCCGCCGCGCCTGCACGCCGTTGTACGAACGCTGCTCCATGCACACCCCCAGCCACGTTCGTCCACCGTGGCTCCGCTTATTGTAACGCCGAGCCGACGGGAGACAAACGGGATAAGGGGGTGGAGAGGCCGCATGTCCCCGCGGCCTCCCCGCACGCCGCAGGGTGGGTTCCCTGGGTCGCCTCGAGGCGGCTCTCCCTCTGGGCTTCAGGCGCCGCGTGATGGCCGGATTGCAGTCTGCACCGTCAGAGCTCTCGGAGGCGGGTATGGGGGGAGCCGCTCTCCCAAGAGGGCTCCCCCCACAATCCGCGGTCCTAGCAGTCCGTGGCAGAAGTCCTTCGCAGACGAGTGCGAGGGATTCGGGCCGA
>CAZDNN010000120.1:0-13383 GCA_964506385.1 uncultured Planctomycetota bacterium | reverse complement strand
TCCATGCCCAGACGGTCGGCGATGGCAACGGCCTCGTCGGCGCTGAAGGGGTTCACATGGAAGTCCGGCGTATAGCCCGGCTTCGGGTCCCAGCCCATCAGCGTCTCTCCGAAGGCCCGGTCGATATACAGCTCGCAGTAGGGCACGCGGTCGGGCTCCTCGCCCCGCAGTGCCGCCAGCACGCGCTCCCGGGACGTCATCGCCATGTCGGTCCCTTCCGCTTTGATGGTAGCTCACAGGGCCATAAGGTATAGCAGACCATCGGGGCGTCCTCAAGAACGAATGGGCAGTCGGGCAGCAGTCTATCACGGTTTCGCGCGAAACCGTGGTAGACTCGCACCGTCGCGCCACCAGTTGACACCGCCCCGCCTCCCCACTATAAGGGTTCATGGAACGGGACACCATCCTTCACGTCCGACCGAGGTGAGTATGCCGGAGACGCGCAAGTCGGCGTCCTGGTCGTGCGGTTACGTCCAGGTCTACACAGGCGATGGCAAAGGGAAGACGACGGCGGCGCTGGGCCTGGCGCTGAGGGCGGCGGGTGCAGGGCTTCGGGTGTTCATCGCTCAGTTCGCCAAGGGAGACCACTCCTGCGAGCTCGATGCGCTGGAGCGCTTCGCCGACCTCATCGTGGTCAGGCAGTACGGCACAGGCCGCTTCATCCGGGGCGAGCCGCCCGAGGCCGACATCCAGGCCGCTCAGGATGGCCTGCGGGAGGCGGGCGAGGCGCTGCGCTCGGGTGACTACGCCCTCGTCATCCTCGACGAGGCCAACATCGCCACCCACCTCGGCCTCTTCACCGTCGACGACCTGCTGGCGCTCATCGACGCCAGGCCCGAGCCCGTCGAGCTGGTCATCACGGGCCGCAGGGCCGACCCGCGCGTCATCGAGCGCGCCGACCTGGTGACCGAGATGCGCGCGGTCAAGCACTACTACGCCGACGGCGTCGAGGCCCGTCCGGGGATCGATTGCTAGGCGCGCGGCATCCAGACGGTCATGGGGCCGGGCTCGCGGTTGTCCCACAGGCAGTAGGGGATGGCGCGGATCTTCGCGCGCCGCGTGCCCGCCGTGCGAGCCGGACGGTAGAGATAATGGCCCCAGCCCGCGGACGAGACGGCGAGGCCGGTGCCGTCGATGACCACGGTGCCGCCGAACAGGCTCTTGTCGAGCCGGGCGGTGAGCCTCGCGTCATCGGGCAGCAGGATAGCGCGGGCGTCGGCGGCGTGGTCGCACTGCTCGAGGCAGTAGACGATGGGGCCTCGCTGGAGGGCGACCTTCCCCACGTCGTCGGCCACCCGCGGATGGGCGACGATACGCTCGATGGGCATGTCGAGCGACAGCACGATGCGGTCACCGTTCTGCCATTCGCGGTTCAGCCTCGCGTAGCCCGCGACGACGCGATGCCCCACCCGCTCGCCGTTGACCTTGATCCCATGCTTCGGGCACCAGCCGGGGATGCGAAGCATGAGGTCGAACACCGCCGGCCCATCGAGCTTCAGGGCGAGCTTCACCTCGCCGCGATGCGGGTAGGTAGTCGCCTGGGTCACCGCGACGCGCTGGCCGCCGAGCTCGGCCTCGCCACGGCCCGCGACGTAGAGGTGGACGTAGAGGCCGTCGTCGGAGGCGGAGTAGACGTAGTGGCCGAGCGACGCGAGGAGCCGCGCGATGTTCGGCGGGCAGCAGGCGCAGCCGAACCACTCCTGCCGGTGGTGGTCGCCCGCCGACGCCAGGGGGTTGACGTAGAAGAAGCGCCTGCCGTCGAGGCTCACGCCCGAGAGCACGCCGTTGTAGAGCGCCCGCTCCATCACGTCGGCGTAGCGGCCGTCGGCCTCGATCCCGAGCATGCGGTGGGCGAAGAAGACGAGGCCGATGGCCGCGCACGTCTCGGCGTAGGCCGTGGCGTTGGGAAGGTCGTAGTCGGTGGTGAACTTCTCGCCCCAGTGTGACGAGCCGACGCCGCCGGTGACGTACATCTTGCGCAGCGTCGTGCTGTCCCACAGCCGTCGGCAGGCCGCCATCAGCTCCTCGTCGCCGGTCTCGGCGGCGACGTCGGCCATGCCGCTGTAGAGGTACATGGCCCGCACCGAGTGGCCGACGGCCTCGTCCTGCTCGCGGACGGGCTGGTGGGCCTGGCAGTAGCTGTAGTCGCGCGCCCAGTAGGTCTTGGGGTCGTCTCCGCGGGCCTTCGCCTCCCTGTCGTAGTAGTGGGGCTGGGTGCCGCGCTGGTCCACGAAGAACGTGCCGAGGGCCAGGTAGCTCTCGTTGCCGGTGGCGCGGTAGAGCTTGACGAGCGCCAGCTCGATCTCCTCGTGGCCGGGATAGCCCTTTTTCTTGTTACGCTGGGGGCCGAAGGTACGGTCGATGTGGTCGGCGTAGCGGCACAGGGCGTCGAGGAGCTTGCGGTCGCCGGTGGCCTCATGGTGCGCGACGGCGGCTTCCATCAGGTGGCCGGCGCAGTAGAGCTCGTGGCAGTCGCGGAGATTGCTCCACCGCTTGCCGGGCTCGACGACGGTGTAGTGGACGTTGAGATAGCCGTCGGGCTGCTGGGCGGCGACGACGAGATCGACGACCTCATCGAGGAGCTTCTTGACCTTGGCATCCGGGTGGGTGGCCAGGCAGTAGCTCGCGGCCTCGATCCACTTGGCCAGGTCGCTGTCCCAGAAAATGTGCGGCGGGTTCTCGTCGCCTTCCTTCCACGTGAGACGGAAGGCGTCGATGCGCCCCGTCTCTCTGCATTGCTCGTATTCGTGGGGGATAGTCACCTTCCGATTCGTCTCCAGGCGCGGCGCCCAGAAGTCGTCGGCAATGGTGACGTCCTTCAGGGCCAGGGGCCGCAGCTTGCGTGTCACCGTTGACAAGGGTCAGCTCCTTACAGCTACCTCACGGGTGGCCGTGCAGGCCAGATCCTACCTGCTCGTAACCTTGCACGCAATGTCGCGGGCGAAGGGGGGAGCCGTCAGGCGGATGCCCTTGCTCGACGCCCGAGCCGCCTCCTTCTTCGTCACCGCGCCCTTCGCCGTGTCCCACCACTCGACCTGATAGGAGCCGGTGGCGATGCCCTTTAGAACGACGGTCATGCCCTCGATCTGGTCGGGCTTCAGTCCGTCGCCGAGCTTCCACCAGGTGGCCTGGGAGTTGAAGAGCCACAGGTAGGCGCAGCCGTCGCCCTGGAGGCCGATGACCCGGACCTTCGGGTCCGACGCCGTCGCGGCCGCGGGCCGCAGCTTCGCCGTCGTGAAGGGAATGTCGGCGACGTAGGCTGCGACGGGCTTGTAGTGGTGGTAGAAGTCGCGCTTGTGGATGTCGTCCCAGAACCAGTGCATCACCGTGCCCGAGAGCCCCGAGAGGGCCGATGCCCAGAGGGCGTTGTGGAGGTGCCAGAACTCCTTGTCCTTCTTCAGATGCTCGGTGGGCCGCCAGTTGTCCTCGAGGATGCCGAACTCACTGATGAGCGCGGGTTTGCTCGGTGCGTGCTTGCGCAGCAGGGCCGCGCGGTCCATGACGGCGAGCGGCGCGTCGCGGAACAGCTCTTTGGTCGAAGGCCGCATGTAGAAGTGCTCGTCGGCCATGTCGAGCTTCGGGTGTTGCCAGTACTTCGGCGAGGGGTGCCAGTGGCTCACGGCGCGGAGGTGGCGGTAGGGGTCGATCTGCTCGAGGTGCTCGCCCCAAGCGCCGTAGAGGAGCTGGTTGGGCGGCCCCGGGTCCATCTCGTTCCAGTACTCCCAGGCGGCAACGTGTGTCGAGTAGCCCCAGCGCGCGACGCAGTAGCGCAGGAGCTTCTTCGCGTCAGCGACGGCGCGGTCGTAGGCGGCCGTGTTCGGATGGCTCAAGGGCTCCATGTAGTGGTCGCGAGTGAGGAGGCAGAGCTCGAGGTAGATGCCGTGCTTCTCAGCGGCCTCGACTATCTGGTCGAGGATGAAGCAGTCGATGTCGTTGTAGACGCCTCGCGGCGGGCGGTTCGGGTCCGCCTCCCACAGCAACTCGGGGCCGCCGCCGGCCTCCCGCAGCGACAGGTTGCGGATCAGGGCGGCGCCCTTGGTGCTCAGGCGGAAGGTCAGGCGCGGCAGCCACCAGCCGCTGTCCGAGGTGGTGAACTCGCGCTGGAACTTCTGCCACTTCCGCCCGACGGGCAGGTCGGCGCCGAGGTCGGTGCCCGACATGGAGAGCTCGACGACGGCGCCCCGGTTCTGCACCTCGCCGCTCAGCACGTACTTCGTCTTCGGGCGGGTCGCAACGGGATGCGAGGGATCCACCCCCACGGTCTTGCCCGCCTCGCCCTCGAGCTTGATGCAGAGGCCCCCGAGGTTGTAGCCCTGGCTGCCGGGTGCCTGGACGACCGGCGGGTTCCATGACCACGAGCGTCCCCAGGCGCTCTTCCGTGCCTCGATGGCCATCCCCCAGTCCTGGCAGCACGTCCACACCCGCACGAAGTTCGCCCCCGCGGCGCCGAGCTTCGCGAGCATCGACTCTTCGCGGGGCAGGCTCTTGATGAACGCCACGTCCTGCCCGACGGCGAAGAAGGGCTGCCCCTCGTCGTGCTCGAAGAAGCGGGGGTCCGTCTTCGACACGCGCAGGAAGCCCCGGCTCTCCGACGGCATGCACTCGAACGTCACGGGCGCCGACTGCGCGGTGCCAACGTGGTCGGTCAGCCTCGCGACGCACGTGTGCCTGCCGACCTCCATCGGGGCGAAACGGACCCGCCACTCGGGCTGGCCGACGGGATAGAGCCACGCCGCCTTGTCCCTGCCTCTGGGCAGATCCTCCCGCTCGAAAGGCTGGTACCAGAAGGCAGGGACAGTCAGCCGCCTGCCGCTCGGCGCCGTCACTTCGAGCCGCAGGTCGATCTCGTCGGGGTCGAAGGGATTGCTGCCCACGGCATCGACCTTGAGCAGCACGTCGAGCCGCCCGTACTTGCCCACCTTATCCGAGCCGAGTTCGACGCCGATGCGTCGCTCGCCAGCACCCACGTGTGCGATAGCCATGGCCAGGCAAAGCCCCAAGAGCGTCGGCACCCGTCCCATGCCATGCCTCCTTCTACTTGCACAGGTGAGCGTAGAAGATGCCGATGATCTGTTGCCTCAGGCGCTGGGCATCGGCGGCTGTGAAGCGGCCCGGCCGCGGGCCCACGCGCACGTCTGCGAGCAGGCGATCGAGATGCCTGCGGGCCAGGTCTTCGAGACCGACCCGCTTCCCGGCGTCGAGGATCGTGTGGATGGTGCAGTAGTCGTCGATGCCCTCGCGGATGCCCTCCCACTGGAGGGTCGGCGTCGGCGCGCCCCCCGCGGTCGAGGGGTAGACGATGCAGGCTTCCTTCGCCTCGCGGTGCTCATCCCCGTCGAAGTCGTCGTACACGTCGCCCTTCGACCGCAGGAAGGTCCAGCTCCACTCCGCCTCGGCCCCGCTCTTCCAGAACAGGAAGCCCGTGATGAAGCGGTTGGCGATCGTGTTCCCGTCCTGCCCCGTGTAGCAGCCGCTGCCGTAGAACCACAGGCGGTCGCCGGCGTCGGCCGTGCGCTTGCGCTGCTCCGCGAGCACGGCTGGGCTGGCGAGCAGGTGGCTGATGGAGTAGCAGCGGACGTCGAGCGCCCTGTCGATCTCGGACGACACGGGGCCGGCGGTGGTGAACGTCGTGAGGCCCAGCTCCTTCATATAGCCGAGCTGGATGGCCGCCTTCTCCTGCGCCTCCTTCGACCACGGCTCGTCGATGGTGTGCCACACGCACTCGCCCCAGCCCTCCTTCTTCGCGAGGTCGGCGAAGAAGCGAGCGTAGTCCTGGTAGACCTTCTTGAACTCGGGGTCGGTGAGCGGCTTCCCCGGCACGAGGCGCTTGACGGTGCTTTCGAGCCCCTGAAGGCTCATCACCCACGGCGCCCGCAGCCCCGCCTCCTTCGCCATCCCCATGTACTTGCCGAACTCGCTGGCGTCGATGGTCAGCGTCCCGCGCTCATACGTCGCGGTCGAGTGGTAGGGCGGGTAGCACATCAGGGTGGTGATGCCGTGTGCCGCAATGTCGGCCAGCTCGGCCCGCACCTGGGCGTCTGGATACTTCCGCCAGCGCGCGCTGTCGGAGTAGAGGCCCCAGTGCACGTCGGTCGGGCGCTTCATCTTCAGCGACCAGACGCGGACCTCGACGGGAAGCGTCTGCAAGCGGCCTCCACCGTCGCGCACCGTCACCGTCGCGCGATAGGTGCCGTCGGGGGCATCCTCCGCGGCGCGGACCGTGAGCCAGACCTGCTTGAGCTGCCCCAGCGCCAGGTCGAACGATGCGTTGGGCTCGAGCATCTCCGGGATGATGCGGAAGGCCGAGGTCCGCCAGCTCGTGCGCTGCGCCCAGTGGCGGGCCAGGCGCACCTCGACGGGCAGCGTCGCGTCCTTCGTCCTGTGCCTGAGCGGCGAGACCTCGACGCGGAGGCCCCGCACGTCCTCGAAGGCCCAGATGCCGAGCGTGGCCGGCTCGAACTCCCCGCGCAGGAGCGTTGCCCGCACCGGCCAGCGCAGATCCTCGGGCTGCGGGCGGTGGTTGTAAGCGATGGCGTCGGCCGCCATACCCGCAAAGGCGACGAAGCCCCGCTGCCCCTCCCGCAGCACGGGGATCGGCGGCGCCGGCGGAGGCGGGACCTCAGCGAACTGCTCGTCGCCGCGCATCAGGAAGTGGGCGACCTGAACGTCCATCAGCTCGCCGTCGGGCGAGCGGGCGATGACCTTCCACTGGTAGCAGCCGTCGGCAGGCGTCCCCGGCGGCTCGATGACGATGGGCTCGTCGCCGACCTCGCCGAGGTCGCGCTCCAGGACGGCAGCCGCGCCGAGATGGCCGGGCGTCTCCGAGTTCGCCGTCCGCAGGAGACGCACCTCCGTCTTGAGCGGGATGTCGGCGCCGACGATGTTTCGCTGCACGCTCAGCGCGGGCGGTTTCCCCTCGCGCTTGACCAGCTCGGCCCGCACCAGGGCCTGCGGCTCGCCGACGAAGATGAGGCTGCGCGTCAACGTCGCGTGGCTTCTCGACTCGGCGAGGATCTTGTGCTTCGCGTCGCGCAGCCGCACACAGAGCGCCCGCTTTCCGAGCGGCTGCTTCGCATCGATCGGCAGCGTCACCGACTTGCCCGGCTGGCCGATGACGCGCGGCGGGGCCATGCGGTACCGCCACTCGAGGGTGGCCTCCAGGTAGGCGCCCTCGGGCGGCTCGATGTTGAAGCCGAAGGTCAGCTTCACGGGCTCCTTGCCCCGCCAGATGGGCGGACGCTGGAGTCCCGAGCAGAAGGGGACGAGCAGGCCGTCGGGCTGCGGCGAGACGTAGGCCGGCACATCGTCGGAGAGCCACACCCAGGCGTCCTCGAACGTGCCGTCGAACTCGGGCGGACGGTCGGCCTTGAGCGACCAGACCTTGCCGCGATGCTTCTCGGGCACGCGCACCTGCACGGTCGCCGTGCGGGCGCCCTGCCCCGAGGCCTGGCCGACCTGCTTGCCCGTGGGGTCGAAGACGGTGATGCGGCAGTTCTCCCGGCCCCCGGCGCCGCGGCCGTTCGCCACGAAGCGCGCGGCCGAATCGGGCACGAAGAAGTGGAGGCGCTCGGCGCGGCCGATGACGTGGAGAGGGATGCGCTGCGACGCCTCGTAGAGCAGCCAGCCGTTGGGCGCGAGCGCCGCGAGGGTCGCGGCGTTCGAGCCGGTCGCCAGCTCGACGGTCACGACGCCCCGCCTGGGTGCCTCGAAGCGCAGGACGCCGCTCGCCGGCCCACCGGCGGCCTCGGGCCGCACGACGAGCTTCGTCGCGGGATCGTGGGATGGGTGGGCGATGATCTCCGCGTCGTACCGGCCGATCTGCGCGGCCTCGACGCGCAGGGCCATCGGCGCGCCCCGCTCGGGCGCGTAGAGCATCACCGTGTGGCTGCCCCGAAGCCGCGTCGCCGGCCCCGCCTCGCCGCCAGGCTTCGCCTTCAGCGGCAGGAAGGCCCCCACGTCGGCGGCATCTGCCGAACGCACCGCCAGCAGGGTCAGGGCAAACCAGAAGGCGGATCGGCGCAGCATGGAGCTATCCCTTCTGGCCAAAGCAGATCATCTCCCCACTCCGCAGCGTGACGACGACGCGGCCGGCGGCATCGACGGCGATGCCCCAGCGGATGGGCTCGGCGGGCAGCCTGTGCGCCCAGAGCTCCTGCTTTGTGCCTGGCTTCGTCGCGACGAGATGCCAGGCGCCGCTGCGCTGCTGGCACGAGAGCACAGCGTTCTTCGCGGCCACCGCCCACGGCTGCCACTTGCACTCGCCCGAGAAGACGGGGTTCTCAGGGGTCGAGTAGAGCGGCTGGCCGCCCACGGTCACCTTGTTGCCCGCGAGCCGCAGCTCGCGGCCCCGCCGCGCGTTCGAGCCCGTCCACGAAGGAGGCGGGGTGAGGCACTTGCCAGTGCGGATGTCGAAGACGCCCGGCGACGCCGCGTTCCCCCCGGCGAGGTAGAGCTTGCCGTCGTGGAGCAGCAGGTCGCCCTGGCACCCGATGCCGCGCCGCGAGAAGGCATCGAGGTGGCCGCACGTGTTGTTCTGCCAGCGGATGCGGCCCGAGGCCGCATCTAGGGCGTAGACGTGGGTGCCGTCGAAGTTGTTGATGCCGCAGGCGAAGTACGCGACGCCCTTGTCCACCAGCACGCCGCTGGCCACGGGCCACGTCGAGATGAGCTTGCCGTAGACGGGGATCCGCCGCTCGACGGGCGCGGCGCGGAAGCGCCAGAGCCGATTGCCCGTCACGGCCTCGAAGCAGTAGACGTGGCCGTCGGCCGAGCCGACGTAGACGCAGTCCTGCGCGATCGTCGGCGGGTAGCGCACTTGGCCGCCCGTGTAGGCCGTCCAGCGCGGCTTGCCCGTTGCCGCGTCGAGCGCGCGCACGACGCCGCAGCCGTCAGCCACGAAAACGTGGCCACCAGCCGCCACCGGGGCTGTGGCCTCCGGCCCGCACTGCGCCGCCCAGAGCTGGGCGACCTGATCGGCAACGGCAGCCTGCGTGGTCGCCGTCCGCGCGTTGTTGCCGCGGTACGTCGGCCAGTCGGCCTCCGCTGTGGGCAGGGGCTTCACCTCGCCGTAGTTGTTCGGGTCGAGGCGGCCGCCCTTCGCGGCTTGAGCGAAGTCGAAGTCGCCTGCCGGCGCGCAGGCAATGGTGCCGAACATCTGGAGATTGCAGTCGCAGACCCACGGCACCCAGTAGAGATGGCCGTGGGCAATGACGACCCCGATGTGGCAGGAGGGCCGCATGGGCGAGATCCACTGGGGCTTCCCGCTCGCCAAGTCGAGCCGCACGGTGCCGCCGCTGGCGCGGAACAGGATGCTGTCGGCCGTGCCGACCGACCGCGTGCACGCCCGCCGCGAGACGGGGAAGGTGGCGACCACCTTGCCGGTCATCGGGTCGAGCTTGCGGGTCAGGCCCTGGCTCTTCTGGGGGCCGATGGTGTAGAGGCCGTCGTCGCGCAGGACCATGTGGAGGTCTTTGGCGGGGAACTTCCACAGGAACCGCCCGTCGGACGTCGAGAAGGCGCTCAGCCAGTTCACCTGCGGCCCGAGGAAGTAGAGCGCGGCATCAGTGCACTTGAGGAACACCGTGCTCTTCCAACCGCCGATGTAGCCGTGGCCGGGGCGATACGGGCCGATGGCCCTGAAGACGTCGGGGTCCTTCTCGGCGGTGCGCCGCCAGACCTCCTGGCCATTCCTGGCATCCAGGCACACGATGTTCTTGCCGAAGGCGCAGCAGTAGATCCGGCCGCTCTTCATGCAGATGCCGCGGCTGTCGATGGGCACCGGCTCGGCGTGGCGCCACAACACCTTCTTCGTCTTCGGGTCGATGGCCAGCAGGGTGGACGCGAAGCCCCAGCGGTAGTCCTTGGCGTTGTAGCCCTTCGAGATGCCGCCCCAGGGCCAGCCGTGGCCTCTGCGCCGCCACTTCGCCACAGCGTCGGGCTTCTCGGCCTCGCCGACGAGAGCGTAGAGGACGCCATCGTCGAGCGCCATCCACTTCCAGAACGTGCCGCCCGCGACGTCCTTCGACACGACGATCTGGCCCTTCACGGCGCCCGTCTCAGGATCGAGCAGCTTGCAGGACTCGTGGTCGGCCAGGTACAAGGCATCTGGCGTGGCGATCATCGTGCAGCGGTCAACCATGATGCCCGAGGGCAGCTTGCGCTTCCACAGCATCGTCCCGTTGAAGCCGTTGACGGCGACGAGGGTGTCGAGCCAGGGCTCCTCGCGCTCATGCCAGGCCACGTTGCCGAAGGCCATGAAGACGCGGCCCCCCGAGGCGACGCACGCCTGCGGCGCCGGCCCGTAGCGCGGCTCGGCGACGAACTGCGTGAGGTACGGGGCCTTGGCGAGGCGGTCGCGCGACTGCGAGTTGTTGTCCGGCCCGTGGTAGTGATGGCTCCAGTCGTCAGTCCCCTTCGGCCAGGGCTTCACGAGCTCCTGACCGGCGAGCAGGGCCTTGCCGCCGGGCCGCAGGACGCGGAGCACCTCGGCGCGCGGCAGCGCCGCCCTGCGCGAGGTGTCCACGAAGGCGTCCGCCACGTTGTCGGCGAGGCGGATGTGGTCGAGCAGGCCCTCGACGACGAAGACGCGCGTGTTGAGCAGCCCAGCCTCATTCACCAGCTTCCGCGCCCTGTCGGTGCGACTGCTGGTCTGAAGGCAGACGGTGATGCCGGGCTGCCTGGCGAGCGTGAGGCTGACCTCCGGCGCCCTCTCGCCGACCACCACGCAGATGCCCCGCTTCACGCCCAGCCTGTCGAGCATCTCGCCGGCGTGCGCACCTGCCGCCACGAGGGTCAACACGATGAGCCATCGCCTTGCCATCGCCCTTCCTCCTATTCCGGAACCAGCAGTTCCGCAGGATGGCGTGCCAGGTACGGTGGCACGTCGTAGAACTCGACGACGCAGCGCAAGCTGTGGAGCGCGAGGCTCCAGGCCGCGCCGTCCTTGCCCTCGGGCACGACCACCGACACCTGGTCGCGCGCGAGCACCTGCTTGTCCTCGACGACGGTCTGGCCGTCGGCCGTGCGGAGCACGAGCGTGGTGTGCGGCCAGCCGCCGTCGGCGATGCTGACGACGAAGGAGCGGGTGCCCTTCGGCACGTAGAAGTAGAGCGGCTGATCCAGGCGGGGCAGCCACAGACGCAGCGGCGGCCGGCGCGGCTTCCCCGGCTGGTCGCCGCGTCCCGCCCATACTGCGAGCGGCCGCGCGTCGAAGCCCACCTGCGCCGCGCGCCAGTACTTCGTGCCCGGGTCGAAGGCCCACAGCCCGTCCGACGGGATGGCGACCTCCGCTGTGGCTTCCTTCCCCTTCTCAGCCTTCACGTCGCCTTCGGCGGCAGGCTCGGCCTCGCCGGCGCGCCGCAGAACCCAGTGGCAATCTATGGTGTGTCCCTTGCCGAAGGGCGTGTAGGTGAGCCGCAGGGTCTCGCCCTTCCTGCCGACGAAGTGGTGGACGCCCGTCTCGACGAAGAGCGGCGAGCGCTTGACGTCGCCCCAGGCCTTCACCGCCTCGGGATGGCGCTGGGCCAGCGGCACGAGCTTGTCGGGGAACTCGCGTCCCTCGACCTCGACGGCCGTCAGGCCCTCGACGCTCTTCAGGTCGGCGGCGAAGTCTGTAGCCACCTCCGCCGCCGTCGGGATGTCGCTCCGCTCCTTCTTCCACGCATCGGCCTCGGCGAGGTCGAAGCCCTCGACCTTCTTGAGCGCCTTGAACCGTGTGGCGAACCAACTGCTGTAGAGCGTCGGCAGGACGTGGATGAGGCCCGTGTCGGTCAGGCGGTTGGTATAGACGATCACCTCGCGGGCGCGGCGGAGCACTTCCTCCTTGGGCGTCACGAGCTTGCCGCCCTCGTTCCATCGGGCCGTGCGGTCGTAGTCGAGCCACAGGCGAAGCCAGTGGAGGTACATGGCCACGCGGTCGAGCCGCGCGCGGACGCCGGGGTCGCTCTCCCACTCGCGGGCCTGCTTGAGGTCGCGCAGCGCGAGCACGAGCCCCCGCCGCGAGAAGCGCTCGCCCGATGCCCAGCGGTCGTAGAGCCGCCGCATGGGCTGCGCCGCCTTCCCGAAGGCCCGCGTGCAGAAGTCGTTGACCAGCGCGTCCGCGCTCAGGCTCGGCTGCCACATGAGCTTCGACGCCACCCAGTAGCCGAGGCCGTTCGGCCCCCAGTTGCAGCTCGACTCGGCGTCGTAGGTGCTCAGGCCCAGCTCGTGGTAGTGGCGGATGCCCTCGGCAAGCTGATAGACCCGGGATGCCTTCGGCGCGCCAGGCATATCCCAGTCCCAGGGATACACGCTGAAGTAGTCGTAGACCCCGAGCTTCGCGCCGAGCTTGCGGAAGGCCGTGACCTGCTCGTCGAACGTCAGCTTCGTGTAGCGAAAGCCCGTGGTCACCTGGATGTAGACGCCCGGCTCGATGCGGAACTTCGGCGGGTCGCTGTGGAAGGCATAGGCGTAGAGCCCGACCCACTTATCCGGGAACTGCTTGCGGACGGCCTTCGCCACGACATTGGCGAGGTGGAAGACGCCGTCGCTGTGGCCGCCGAGCTTCCTGCACGCCTTGCACTCGCAGTAGCCCCGCCCGTCGTTCGGCTCGACAGAGCACATCAGCCGCTCCGGATCCTTGCGGAAGGCGGCGAGCACCCGCTCGATGACCCGCTGCTGCACCTCGCGATTCGTGCAGCAAAGCTGCTTGGCCTGACGCTTGCCATCCACGAGCGCGAACCACTCGGGATGCTTGTCGAACTCGCGATGTGGGATGTAGCGCTCGTAGGCGTGACCGCAGTCGGTCTTGAAGTGGCCGAGCTGGCGGTTGTGCCTGTACCAGGCCTCGTGGTCCTCCCTGAGCTTCTTCGTGCGGTGTCCCCAGCCGTACCAGATGCGGCGGTAGTCGAAGGCCGGCTCGAGCCGCAGGTTCACCGTCGTCGAGAGGCTCGGCTGCTTGGGAATGACGGTCCAGACGGGGTCGGGGAAGAACCAGCGGCAGCCGATGCTCTCGAGGAAGGCATAGACCGCGTGCTGGAGGCCCAACTCGGTGTTGGCCATCAGCCAGAGCCACTTGCGCTCCGTGACCGCCGCGAATCCCTCCGGGCCAAGCTCAGGAACCCGCAGCCTCCGCGACGCCGACGGGTACTCCGTGGAGAGGCCCAAAATGATCCTGCCGCTTCCGTCGGGTGTGACGGACGGCTCGATGGGCAGCGTCGCTCCCGTGATCTCCAGGAGCCGCCGCCGCAGCTCCCTTGCCAGCGCGAGCCGTTCCTCCGTCTCCTGGGTCACCACTATCGTGCAGGACGGCTGGCCGTCCCTGGCGATGACGAAGGGCACGGGATCGTCCCCGGGGTGAGTGGGCAGCAGCGAGGCCATGACGAGCACGAACGCAGTCAACGAGGG
>CAZDNN010000119.1:0-13480 GCA_964506385.1 uncultured Planctomycetota bacterium | reverse complement strand
CGAGGTCGTGCGGATCTCGGCAGGACGCTCTCCGATGGCCCTGGCCTCCGCCTCGGCCGCCTCGAGGTGCTCGGCCACCGCGGCCAGCTCGTCGCGGAAGCGCCCGAGGACCTTCTCCTCCTCCGCGATCAGGGTCGTGCAGCGCACGGCCTCGGCCTCCAGGTCGCGGGCGCGGGCCTGGAGCTCGTCGATGTCGGTGGCCATGGGCTGCTCGTTCGCAACCATCTCGTCGATCGTTCGCTGGAGCACCTGGATCTGATGGAGGAGCCGCCCGTCCTCGTCCGTCATCGCCACAATGCGAGCCCTGAGGGCGACGATGCGTTCCTCCACCGTCCGCAGCCGCTCCATGACCTGGGGACGGACGCCCATGCCCCGCAGCTCCGCCTCCATCTCGCGGGCCTGCGTGGCCAGCTCGGCGTGCCTGAGGAGCAGGTCGCGCTGGCGTGCCTCCAGCCGTCGGACGTCGGCAGGCAGCGATCGCTGGCCGCCGTCGCCCACGAGCGGCGTCCCGAGCGGCGTGCTGATAGGCGCCGGCGGGCGGGTGAAGCCGCCGAACGCGGCGTAGTAGCTCTGGCAGTCGGCCGTGAGGACCGGACGGCCGTTGGCCTCGGCGTAGTCGGTCAGCGCATTCGCGTCAGCCCCGCTCTCCGCTACGGCACCCCGGACGACCCGCCGCAGGAATGCCACGCAGCGGGCCTCGCCCTCGATGAGGTCGATGGCCAGAGCGTGGACTCCCTCGGGAAGCTGCCCGCGCCGCTGCTTGCGCTCCTCATCTCTATGCCGGGCGATGATGATGGGCGGCTTGCGGCCTGGGAAGGTCTCGTCGAAGAGGGCCTTCGCCGCCGCATAGGTGTCGCGGTCGCGGGCGATGAAGGCGAAGAGGTGCCTGCCTGCCAGACGGCGGACGGCCAGCTCCCAGCCCTCTTCCCCCGCCCTGATGCCGACGAGCGAGATGATCGGGCCGATGACCTGCCCGGCGAGACCCTTCGCCGCCAGGGCCTCGGCGAAGGCGACGCAGCCGCCGATCATATCCAGCTCGGTCCGCGTCGTGCCGCCGGTGACGAGCGGCTCGGCGGTCTCGGGCTCGAGGTCTTCGCTGGCGGCGCCGATCTCGGCGGCGACGCTTTCGGCTTCGAGCAGGACGCGGCGCATCTCGAGCTCGACGTCAATGATCGCCCGCTGCCGCTCCTCGAACTGCCTGCGCTTCGTCTCCCCCTCGTCGGCCTCGACCTTCTGGCCGAGATCGTCGCGCTCGGCTTCCAGCCGCACCAGCTCTACCCGCGCCTCGTCGAGGTTCCGCTGGAGACCGAGGCGGCGGCCCACCAGGCGGTCGAGGGTCCCCCGCTCGCGGGTGATGGCCGCACGGCTCTCCGTGGCGCCGCGCTGGCGCTCCGCGATGTCCTCGCGGGCGCGCCGCAGGGCATCCTCGGCTTCCTGGAGGGACGCGCGGTAGCGGGCGAGCCGCTCCTCCGTGCGCTGCATGCGGGCGAGCAGGCCGTCGCGGACGGCCTCGTGGTCGCGGACGACGGCCCAGGCGTGCTCGAGGCACAGGGCGGCGTGCTGCTCGAGGTACTTGCTGCGCTCGCGGATGATCTCGAGGCGCTCGCGGATCGACTCGACCAGCTCCCGATCCCACTTGAGCTTCTGCTGGAGCGGCCCCGCTTGGCGCCTGGCGTCTTCGAGATGGATGAGGGCCTGGCGGAGGTCCTCGAGGTACTGGAGGCGTCCGGTGGCCTCGAGCAGGCTCTCGAGCTTCTTGCGGCCGCTCTCGCCAGCGAAGACGTCCACCACGCCCTCTTCGGTGAAGGCCAGGCGGTTGGCAGCCTGGACGTTGACGCTGCGGAAGAGGTCGCGGAGCTGGCGCCCCGAGATGCGGGTGGCCGGCGTTTCCTCCTCGGCGCCGCAGATACGGTACTGGACACTGCCTGAGTGGGTGATGCGGCAGTGGACGCGGATCACATCGTGGTCGAGGACGCGGGCCAGCTCCTCCTGGGGTGGCTTCACCAGCCGGTGGCCGTCGATGACGGGGTTGCGCACATCGAGAGTAATACGGGCGTCCCTGCCCGCGGGGCCAATGCAGGAGGCCATGCCGCGGGCGCGGGAGGGTGAGGGATGGACGCCAAGCGCGAGCCTGAGCGCCTCGAGGATCTGCGTCTTGCCCGAGCCGTTGGCCCCAGTGAGGAGCAGGATCGGGCGCTCGGCGAGATCTACCTCGGTATCGGCGTGAAGCTTGTAGTTGCGGAGCCTCAGCCGGGTCAGGAGCAGGAGCCGGTCCGCCATCGTCTCTCCGCCGCCGCGACGACCGTCGCGGCCCGTGCAGCCTACGGGGAGCCAGGATTCTGGGGTACGGGCAGGAGGGCGCGACATCGGGCGGGCGGCAGGCGCTCCGCCCGTTGGGTTCCTTCACTGCGTGCTCGCACTCTACCACCGCGCCGACGGCTTGTCAAACCGCCTTTCGCCACCCTTGCTCCCTGCCTGCCCCTGTGCTAGAACACGCTCCACAGCCATGGCCGAACCACCCCGTTCGAGGGGGAGGCGGGATAGCAGATGTCAGACGCCAGACGTCAGATCGTGGCCGCCAGCTCAGGAGCCCCCAGAATGTGTGCCAGGGTCATCGCACTGTTCGCATTGCTCGCCGCCCAGACCGCACAGGCCGCGACGATCCGCGGCGTGGTGACGGGCGACGTGGGCCACATGCCCTGGCGGAAGGGCACGCGCGAGCTGGGCTGGTGCACCGTCAAGGCGTATCGCGACGGCATCCTGCTCGCGACGACACGAACGAACACGAAGACAGGGGATTTCGAGCTGAGCCTGCCGCCAGGCGACCTCGAGATTGTCGTGTCCCGGCCCGGCTTCCTCACCGCGCGGCAGGCCATCGAGCTGGGCCACCGAGACGTCGAGCTGAAGCACCACCTGCGGCCAGATCCTGACTACGGCCTCATCGTCGCGCCGCGCACGGGTACCGCCTCCACGGCGGAATCGAACTCCGACCTGCACATCGAGTGCTTGGCCCCCCCGACCGCTCGTCAGTGGTCGGCATCGCTCGCCACCGACTACTTCGCGTGCGACCTGAGGGTTGGGGATGCCAGCTTCGGCGGCAAGGCCGTCTGGAACCGCACGCGGCCGGGCTGGCTGCTGCGTCTCTTCGTGCCGGCCAACACGCCGCGCGAGATGTACGACCTCGTCGTCCGCTACACGGATCGGGATGGCCGCCGTCACGAGAGCCGACAGGCGAAGGCCGTGCAGGTCCTCTCCCGCGTTCCCGACCGCTTCCGCCTGATGCCCTACTGCGACTTCCATCTGAACTGGCTCGTGCACAAGCGCGGGGCCGCAGGAGAAGTCCAAGCCGATTTCTTCAAGGCCGCGTCGCTGCTCCACCCGCTGTTCGTCAGCCTGGGCGACGACGTCGGCTTCGAGGGCGACGATCACGTCGCCATGTTCCACCATCTGGTCTCGCAGCACCTCGGTGTCCCCGTCTACCTGGCCTTCGGTAACCACGACGGGGCGCTGGGCGTCGAGGGACACGAGTTCTACTTCGGGCCCCGCTGGCAGGAGCGCCGCATCGGCCCCCGCATCGGCCTCATCCTCAGCTACGACCTCTACCAAGCCAACTACCAGATGCCGCAGGAGCAGCGTGACTGGGTCAACACCGCGCTCGCCCGCATCGAGAAGAACACCGACAACCGCCTCCTCTTCCTCGCCGGCCACCTCAACCCCTGGAAGCCGCCGACACCCTTCTTCAAGCTCCCCTTCACCAAGCAGACCCGCACTTTCTTCCCCGGCCACAACGACGGCCGGGTCGAGGTCCGGTTCAGCCGCCTCTTCTTGCACGCCCTGAGCGTCGGCAGCATGCACGGCTGGGCGGGGCTGAACTACACGGGGCGCATCGTGGAGTTCGACGGCTGGCAGCGCGCCACTCTCTTCCCTCAATGCGCCCTCCCCTCGGTCGCCTTCGACAAGCCCAACAACGGCACGGCCTCGGCCCTTACGGCCACGATCCGCCTCATGGGCCTGCCACCGGAGAAGTGGGCGCCGCCTGAGAAGCTCTACACCGGCGGCTACTTCTGCGACCTGCCGGATGAATGGAAGGGCCTCCCTGCCATCCCCGACGCCCGCCTCCGCTTCGTCATGCCCAGGGGCCGCTACCGCACGTCCGCAGGCCGCATCCTCCAACAGGTCGACGGCAAGAGTGGCAAGGTCACGGTCGTCCATGTCTCCGTGGACGTCAAGCAGCCGACCCTCAGGGTCACCGTCTCTCCCGACTCGATCCCTTGAGCGTTCTGTGAAACAACCCGCCCCGCCGACGGTTTGGTACAGTAGAAGCGCGTCGTCGGCGGAGGCAGCGGTGTGTCCGACCTGTGCGACGACGACCTGATGCGGATGTACCGCGAGGGCGACGCCGACGCGTTCGACGCGCTGTTCGACCGGTATCGGGCTCCCGTCTACACCTTCTCGCGGATGATGCTCGGCCACGCCGACGGCGCCGAGGATGTCCTCCAGGAGACGTTCCTGGCCGTGGCCCGCACGGCACGCAACTACCATGCGCGCGGCCGCTTCCGCCCTTGGCTGCTGCGCATCGCGCGGAACCTGTGTCTGAATCGCATCCAGAGCGAACGCGTCCGCCGGCGGGTCATCGCCGAGGGCGGCCTCGAGGTCATCGAGCCGTGCTCACACGAGCCCTCGCGGCCCGAGCGCGTCGAGGCCGACGAGCGGATGACGCGCCTCCGTAGGCTCATCGCCGAGCTGCCCGAGCGCCAGCGCGAGGCCATCGTGCTCTATGCCTTCGAGCAGATGCATTACCGCGAGATCGGCGAGGTGCTCGACGTGCCCATCAACACCGTCAAGACACTGATCCACCGCGCCCGCTCCACCCTGGCCAGCGCCTGGCAGTAACACGGTCGGACCTCGCTCTTTCGTAACCAGTTCCCGTTGCGGATCGCTCCAATGGGAGGGCGAGGCTCCTGCCGAGCCGCCCTTCGCCCCCTGAATCGGCTCAGCGGGAGCTTCGCCCTCCCGCACCGGGACTTTCCGCAACAGGAACTAACTATTCAGCCGGCTGAAGTGCCGGCGAGCCGCCGCAGGCGACCTCGAGACCGCCCGGGCCAGCGAGGTCGAGCACCATATCGCCTCGTGCGCGGCCTGTCGCCGCCGCCTGGCCGCGCTGAGCTCGCTCGACGCGGCGCTCCGCGGCCTGCCGCGGCTCGAGCCGCCTGCCAGTGTGGTGCTGAACACCCGTCGGGCCCTGTCCGCTCAGGTGCGCGGCGCGCACGCCCCGGAGCTGATGACCCTCGACGAGGTCGCCGAGTTCCTCCGCATCACCCTCGACGACCTGGAGGAGATCGTGCTCGAGCTGCCCGCATTCGAGCTGGCTGGCCAGCTCAGGGTGCGGCGGAGCAAGCTGCTCGAGTGGGTCGAGGCGCGCGAGCACGCCTGGGCCGCCAGCAGCGCGCAGAGCCAGGTCGCCCGGATCCTGTCCGATACCTTCTGAGAGGAGCGTCCCCATGCCTCCCACCCTCGAGCAGCACGTGACCTTCTGGCGCACCGTTGCCCAGGACCTGGATGACGGCCGTCCGCTCACGGCGGCCCTCGCCCACGCGGGGAAGCGCGTCCAGGAGAGCGAGCTCCAGGCCATCGCAGGCGTCCTCATCGAGGACATCCGGGGCGACGTCATCATGGTCGGCGAGCTGCGGGATCTGGAGACCGTGCACGTCTCTGTCCAATGCTCGCTCACCGGCCACCTGCTGATGACGACGATGCACACCAACACGTCGCCTGGCGCCCTGCGGCGGCTGCTCGACGTCGGCCTCGAGCCCTTCCTCGTCAACAGCACGGTGGCGGGGGTCATCTCGCAGCGCCTCGTCCGCGTCCTTTGCCCCGAATGCAGGAGGGAGGCCGAGCCGCCCCTCGACTCCATCCCGCCGGCGGCTGTCGACTTCATCAGCAGGCTCGAGGAGCCGGCCTTCTACGTCCCGGGCGACGGACCGTGCGAGTGCTGCCACGGCACCGGCTTCCACGGCCGTGTGGGCATCCACGAGATTCTGGTGGCCGACGACGGGGATGAAGTCGGGGATGAGGTCGAAGGGCAGCAGCGTGTAGCCCACGGCGAGCCAGAGCAGCAGCTTCGCCAGCCGCGGGGTGCGGCGGTCCGCCAGGACGAGGCGGTAGAGCCGCAGCTCTCGCGTGAGCGCGCTGCCCAATGCTCTCAGCTTCACGAACACCCGGCTGCCTCAGAGCTGGACCCGCATGCCGTCGTAGGCGACGGTGATCCCCCTCTCGGCCAGGACCGGCGCGATCTCGTCGTGGACGGGCATGAAGTGGGGCGCGAGATGGGACGTGCAGAAGAGCGCGCCCGGCTTCAGGAGTTGCCTCTGCTCGAAGTGGCGGCGGGCCTCCTCGAGCTTGCGGAAGTTCATGTGACACTCGTCCTCGGCGCCGTAGCCGAAGGTGCCCTCGACCACGGCGAGGTCGAACTCGTGCTTCTCGATCTCCGCGAGGGTCTCGGGGAGGGGCCAGCCGGTGTCGAGCGCATAAAGGATCGTCCGGCCCTCGCGCTCGATGATGTAGTTGTAGCCGCGCTCGTCGCGGTCGGGGTGGTTGGCCACGAGCGGCGTCACGGTCATTGGCCCCAACTCGAAAGGCTCGTAGGGAGGCACCTGGTGGACTTCCAGCGCACGCTCGGCCGAGCTGCCGCCGACCTCGCGGTCCACCCTCTCGCACACGGCCTTGTTGCCCACGACGTGGAGCGTCTCGACGGGCGAGAAGCGCGGGCCGATGACCGTCGGCGGCGGCGGCAGCTCCTGGTCCACGCGCATCCGCCGCCAGTAGAGTGGGAAGATGCCCAGGTGGTCCTCGTGCGAGTGGGTGACCAGCAGATACCGGGCGTCGATGAGCGGCACGCCGAACCGATCGGCCTGGTGGAACACCCCCGGCGAGAAGTCGATGGCGCAATCGGGCGCCAGCCAGGCGCAGGAGTTGCGGCGGATGTTGCGCCCGCCGAGCCGCCGCGCCTGCTCACACGTCCCGCACTTGCACCAAAAGCCGGGGAACTGCTCGCCCGCCGACGTGCCAAGGAACACGAACTCCACGTCTCAGCCCCTTTCGCAGCGGCGCCTCAGCGAGCCGGGTCTGCTGATGCCTTGGTCACGCTCTGGTCGGCGCTCAACACCGTCTGGCCGTCGATACTCAGCGCCGTGGCCTGGTGGACGAGCCAGGCGGGTGCCCTGCCCTTCCCCGTTCGCACGGCGACTAGCTTCCCGTCGCTCTGAACGCCGCCCCATTGGACGCCCTTCTCACCGAACAGGACAGTGTGCGTCTCGCCTTCCTGCTTCCACGTGACGCCGACAACACCTTTCTCGGCAATGCGTCGGAGCCCAGGCAGCTTGCCCTCATCGGCGGCGCGGTGGGGCCGCAGGACGGTGAGGAAGACCGCCGACTTCGCCTTCTCCTTCGTGGCCGCGGTGAGGTGCCACTGGTTGCGGTACTTGCGCTTCTGCTTGGCGGAGTACTCTGGCGGCGGGGTGAACTGGTCGGTCTGCGCGAAGGTCAGTGCCTCGGGCTCGATGAAGGTGGTGAGGAGCCGGGCGCCGCCGCGGCGGGTGAGGATCTCGCCCTTCTCCGCATCGACCTGCATCTGGTCGAGCGCGTGGAGCCACCATTCCCACGTGACAGGCTTCGGGGCAGCAACCTCGTCGAGGATGATGAAGATCCCAGGGCGAACGTGGACGACGTGGCGGAGGCAGTGGGTGAGGCGGCCGCTGTAGGCGCGCGTCGCGTCGCCGAGCGCGTAGTCATAGTGGGGGCCGTGGAGGAACTCGACGATGCGGCCCGTGGCGTTCCAGGAGCGGATGGTCTGCCCCTTGCCGCCGTCGTAGGTGATGCAGTTCTTGGCCTTCGTCGAGCGCGTCCAGTTGTGATGGTGGGGCGAGCTGTACCAGGGATAGTAGCCTGTGGCGATGGCGAGGGCCTCGCCGTATGCCTCGATGACGAAGGCATTCTGGTCGGCGTGGCCGTGGCTGACGGAGCCGAAGGGGCTGGAGCGCAGGACGAGGTAGGCGTTGTCCTTGGGGTCGGCTAGGTTCGCGTGCATGGCGACGAGGCCGGCGCCTGGGAAGAGGCGCGCCTGGGGCAGGTCGGTGGGCGGCTTGGCCTTCAGGGTCGGGTCGGCCAGCGCGAAGCCCAGCGTCCAGGCACCCGGCCCCGAGCGCATGGCGTCGGGGTACCACCGTATGTACGGGTCGCGGTTGAGCGTCGAGAAGGCATACATCAGCCATCCGGCGCTGCGGCTCGGGGCGCCGTGCTGGCCGTCGCCGAAGGGCGACATGCGGGCGTAGGGCGGGTTGGTGTAGAGGCAGTAGTACGGGGTGTTCTGGAAGAAGGGCTTGCGGGTGATCTGCTCGCCCGTGGCCTGCTGGAGGGCGGCGGCGAAGTGGATGGCGAAGCCCATGTAGGCCCGCCAGTAGCCCGGCCCCTCCTGCCAGCCGCCATCGTCCTGCGCCCAGGCGGGGAAGACGGACCAGTAGATCTTGAGCACGTACTCGAGCCAGTCGCGGGCTTCGGGCCACTCGTGGATGAAGCACAGGGCCGCCTCGCCGAGGAAGCCGACGTCGCGGGCAGGATGGCTCGAGTAGGGCCGGCTCTCAAAGGGCATCCGCGTCAGCCGCCGCAGGAACTGCTGGCTGCGGACCTTCATCACAGGCTCGATCTTCGCGCGCTCGGACCGGGTGAACAGGTCGTAGGTCCAGTCGTATGCCCTGGTGCCGCGCTGCATGACCCACATGGCCGGCTCGTCGTAGGCGAAGAGCCCGGTCGGGCCTTTGGGATCCCACGAGAAGAAGTAGAGGAGCCGCCGCTTCGCTTCCTGCCCGAGCGCCTTGTCGCCCGTGAGCAGATAGGCGAGCGCGCAGTCCTCCATCCTGTCCATCGGCGGGCGGGTGGTCCGCATGATGTGGACGGCGTGAGGGCCGCGCTCGGGGCCGCGCTTGAGCGGGTCGGGCTCGGCCACCAGCTCCTCGCCCACGGCGCGCTTCGCCCGCTTGACGAGGGCGTCGAGCTCGCGCCGCATCATGCCCTTCGCGTGCTGCCGCGCCGCCGCGAGGTGCTCCCTGGGGAAGAGCAGCCGCGGGTGCTCCTTCGGGACCTTCGCCACCAGCCCGTCCATCCTTGGGAAGGGCCAGGCCTCGGCGTCCTCGGCCACGGTGAAGGTGCGGGTCTTCCCCCAGGCCATCGTCTTGTCCGCCAGGCGCACGCCGACGCGCCAGTGCCACGTGCCCGCCGCCAGCGGCTCCGTCGGGATGTGCACGCTGATGGGTGCCTGGAACTCCGTGGCCGCCCCCTTCGGAAAGTCCCTGCTCCGCGACAGGGCGAGCACGTAGCCCGTCGGCCGCTTCTTCGGCGGCAGCCAGACGAAGGCGGGCGGATTGAGCCGCACCGTGCTGTTGTGGGCGGGTGCGAAGGGCTTCTCGGTCACGGCGGGCCGGCGATTGAGCTCTGCTTCCATGGCGCGTGCCATCTCTCCTGGCGGCTGCGGGGTCGCAGCAGGAACGGACGCCGCAAGGGTGCTGAGCGCGAGCAGGAAGGGGACCAAGGAACGTGTCATGGTGTTCCCTCGGGTGGCTTCTCATCGGTGCCGCCGAGCCAGCCCATGCGGCGGAACATGATCAGCATGGCGACGCCGATGGCGATCATGACGGTCCAGACAATGAAGTAGCTGTAGCGCCACTTCAGCTCGGGCATGACCTCGAAGTTCATCCCGTAGACGCCGGCGATGAAGGTCAGGGGGATGAAGATGGTGGCGATGACGGTGAGCACCTTCATCACCTCGTTCATCTTGTTGCTCAGGCTCGACAGATAGACGTCCATCAGGCCGCCGGCAAGCTCGCGCTGGCTCTCCACGATGTCGAGCACGCGGACGGCGTGGTCCTGGCAGTCGCGGAGATAGACCTTCGTGTGGTCGTCGATCAGCGGGCTGTCGTCGCGGATGAGGACGTTGAGGGCGTCGCGGAGGGGCCAGATGCAGCGGCGCACGTCGAGCAGTTGGCTCTTGATGTCGCGGATCTCGCCGAGGGTCTGGCGGGCGGGATTGCGGAGCACGACGTCCTCGAGGCCCTCGACCATCTCGCCGACCTGCTCGAGGAAGGGGAAGTAGTGGTCGATGATGGCGTCCACGATCGCGTACATGAGGTAGCTGGAGTCGTGGCTACGCAGCAGGCCGACCCCCTTTCGCAGGCGCTCGCGCACGGGATCGAGACAGTCGCCCGGCCGCTCCTGGACAGTGATGACCCAGCCGTCGCCGAGGAAGATGCTCACCTGCTCGGTCTCGACGGCGCGCTCGAAGTGGAGCATGCGCAGGACGATGTACAGATGGGTGTCGTAGTCGTCCACCTTCGGCCGCTGGCGCACGCTCAGACAGTCTTCGAGCGCCAGGGGGTGGAGCTCGAAGAACTGGCCAAGTCCCTCGAGCAGCCGCACGTTCCCCAGGCCGTTGATGTTGATCCAGGTGACCCCGCTCTTCTTCCGCAGCTTCTCCACCGTCGCGACGGCGCCGAGCTTGACCTCCTCGATGTCGGTGGCCGTGTAGTGGATGATCTGGAGGCCATCGGGCCGTACGGCATCGGGCGGCGCGTTCAGCGTCCCTGGCGCCAGCCCAGGGGTCTTGACCTGCCTGCGTCGCATGGCTCGCCTCCTTCTTCCTGACCCGGGCCTCCGAGCGAACGGCCACAATGGTACGCCTCCACGCTTCTCGCTGTCAAGCCCCTGTGGCACGGGCAACAACCGCGTTTGACATGGCGGTCAGAATCCGCACAATGGGGGCGATCTTCCTCGTTCCCATCTCCCGCACAACTCAGCGAGGAGAACGGCGCGACGACGCTGGAATGCATCACCGCCCGCACCCCGCGGGCCGCCGCCCTGAAGCAGAAGGAGGACGACGCGGCATGAGGCGAAGTGCTTGTGAACTGCTGGCTCTCGCTGCCCTGGCCGTCGGGGGCTGCATGACGCCGCACATCACCGACCCGGCGCGCAGCGCAACGGAGCAGCTCCTGATCAGCACCGCAGCCGACGAGGCGATGGCCCAGATCGACCTCCAGGCGCTCTCTGGGCGAACCACCTTCGTCGATGCCACCAACGTCGAGGGAACGGACAAGGCGTACCTGGTGGGCGCCATCGCCGAGAGGGTGAACGCGCAGGGCGCACGGCTGGTAAGCGACAAGGAGAAGGCAGAGGTCGTCGTCGCCGTCCGGACGGGAGCCCTGTCGGTGGACCGCGCCCAGATCCTGATCGGGATCCCGCAGTTGCTCCTCCCCATGCCCTTCGGCGGCACCCTCAAGTCCCCAGAGGTCGCCATCTTCAAGACGGAGAACCGCAGGGGCTTCGCCAAGGTCGGCGTCCATGCCTACGAGGTGGCGTCGGGCAAGCACCTGCTGTCCATCGGCCCCGTCAGCGGCCTCTCTCGCTACGACCTCCGGACCATTCTCGGCGTCACATGGTCCGCGACTAACATCCCCGAGAAGAAGTAGCACCATAGTCAGGCGCTCTCGCGCCCTGTCAAGCATCGGCGCGCGGCCACTCGCGCGACGCTCCGGCAGGAGAGTGACCGCCCAAGGCATTTGACGCGGGACGCTCGAGCCGCCAGAATAGGGGGCGACGCCGACTGGTCACCCGCCTCGTTTTGGAGGAAAGAGGGCATGAAGGCCGAAAGACAGGACGTCTGGGTCGCCAGCCTGGTGGACAAGCCGGGCTCGCTGGCCGGGAAGCTGGCGCCGCTGGCGGAGGCGGGGGCGAACCTCGAGTTCGTCATCGCACGCCGCAGCGACAAGAAGAAGCGCGATGGCGTGGTGTTCGCCACCCCCATCAAGGGCCGCAAGCAGATCGCCGCGGCCAAGAAGGCTGGCTTCCGCAAGACCAAGAGCCTTCACTCGGTGAAGGTCGAAGGCCCCGACAAGCCGGGCATCGGCGCGAAGATCACCGCGGCACTGGCCGAGGCAGGCATCAACCTGCGCGGGATCTCCGCCGCCGCCATCGGCCGAAAGATGGTCTGCCACATCGCCTTCGACACCTCCGCCGACGCCGCCAAGGCCATCCGCATCATCAAGAAGCTCTAGCCCGCGCTGCCAACCGACCCTGATACCCTCCCGCGAGCCCCGTGCGCGCGGAACGGTTGTTCATGCCATCGCGGCCCCCGCTTTGCCAGTCGGGGTCTGCGCGCGCGGAGCGGGTCGGGGCCGCCTCCCCTCACCCGACCACAAACTCCTGCCCTGGATGGGGAACGACCACGTTGGGGATGCCGAGCTCGCGCATCCCGTCGGCGAGGGCCTCGGACTTCTCCTCCTCGCCGTGGACGACGAAGGCGCGCTCCACCGAACCCATGATCGCGCGGTGGTAGGCCAGCAGCTCGTTGCGATCGGCGTGGGCGCTCAGGGCGCGGATGGACTCGATGCGGCAGCGCACGGCGACCTCGTCGCCGAAGATGCGGATCGGCCGCTTCCCCTCGATCAGCCGACGGCCCAGGGTGTGCTCGGCCTGGAAGCCGACGAAGAGCACGACGTTCCGCGGCCCCCCCAGGGTGTGCTTGAGGTGGTGGAGGATCCGCCCGCCTTCGCACATGCCCGACGCCGAGATGATGACCAGCGGGCCACGCTGCTGGTTGAGCTTCTTGGAGTCCTCGACATCGGTGATGTAGCGCAGGCGGCGGAACTCGAAGGGGGTCTGGCCGCTGTGGAGCCGCTCGCGGGCCTCCTCGTCGAAGCACTCGGGGTGGCGCTGGTGGACCTCCGTGGCCCGGGTCGAGAGCGGGCTGTCCACCACCACGGGGATGTCGGGAATCCGCCCCTCGTTGTGCAGCTCGTCGAGGAAGTAGACGAGCTGCTGCGTGCGGCCCACGCTGAACGATGGGATGACGAGCTTGCTCTTGTGCTCGCAGACCTCGTTGACCAGCTCCTCGAGCTCGCCCTGGACGTCGCGCTTGGGCGGGTGAAGCTTGTTCCCGTAGGTGCTCTCGGTGATGAGGGTGTCGCAGCCCTCGACGATCTCGGGGTCGCGGAGGATCGGCATGTCGTTCCGGCCGATGTCGCCGGTGAACAGGACGCGGTGGGCCGTCCCGTTCTCCTCGACGTGGACCTCGACCAGGGCGGAGCCGAGGATGTGGCCGGCATCGTGGAACGAGATGGAGAAGCCGCCGCCGAGATCGACCACGCGGCCATACTCGACGGGCGCGAACATCCCCATCAGGGTCTCCACGTCCTCGAGCTCGTAGAGCGGCTCGAAGAGGCGCTTGCCCTGGCGCTCGCGTTTCTTGTTCACATATTCGACGTCGCGCCGCTGGAGGTAGGCGGAGTCGCGAAGCATGATGTCGCACAGATCCACCGTTGCCGGGGTCGCGTAGACGGTGCCTTCGTATCCGCGGCGGACCAGGGTGGGCAGGTTGCCGCTGTGGTCGATGTGCGCGTGGGAGAGGACTACGGCGTCGAGCATGCGCGGGTCGAAG
>CAZDNN010000118.1:0-13513 GCA_964506385.1 uncultured Planctomycetota bacterium | reverse complement strand
CACCCCCGACGAGACGTTCCGCGTCGTCCTCGGGCCGGTGGTGCTCAACGCCACGATCTTCTACACTTGGGGGATCATGGCGCTTCTGGCCGTCGGCTCCTGGCTCATCACCCGCAAGCTCTCGACCGGCGAGGACATGACCCGGTGGCAGAACCTGCTGGAGGTGATCGTCAAGGGCATGCGCACCCAGATCGCCGAGGTCAGCCAGCAGGACCCCATCGAGTACCTCCCCTTCGTCGGCACCCTGTTCCTGTTCATTGCCGTCAGCAACCTGCTGACGATCTTCCCGCTCTACCACGCGCCGACCGGCTCGCTGTCCACGACCGCGGCACTCGCCCTCTGCGTGTTCGTCGCCGTGCCTATTTTCGGCGTCGCCCACAAGGGTCTCGTCGGCTACCTGAGGACCTATGCCAAGCCGTCGATCTTCATGCTGCCCTTCAACGTCATCGGCGAGGTCTCCAGGACGCTGGCCCTCGCCGTCCGCCTGTTCGGCAACATCATGAGCGGGACGATGATCGTGGGGATCCTGGTGGCGATCATCCCGTTCCTGGTGCCCGGGATAATGAACCTGCTCGGCCTGCTCACCGGCCTCATTCAGGCCTACATCTTCGCCATGCTCGCCATGGTCTACATTGCCTCCGCCACCCGCACGGCTGCTCGTGCGGGCCAGGCGGGAGGCCAGCCCGACGCGGTGCCCGCCGGCGCGCCGGCGCCGCCCGATGAACGGGAACCCCAGGAAGGAGCGGAACGCCATGGATAGCGAGACGATTGTGGCCCTCGTGTCGATCGCCTCGGCGGCCATCTGCATCGCCATCGGCTCGGTCGGGCCGGCGCTGGGCGAGGGCAGGGCGCTCGCCCAGGCACTCCAGTCCATCGCCCAGCAGCCCGACGAGGCGGGCACCATCACCCGCACGCTGTTCGTCGGCCTCGCCATGGTCGAGTCCACCGCCATCTACTGCTTCGTGGTGTCCATGATCCTGATCTTCGCCAACCCGTTCTGGAAGCACTTCATCCAGGCGGCGGCCAAGGCGGTGGGGGAGTAAGCCGTGGTCGATTGGCAGACCATCCTGTGGCAGGTCCTCAACTTCCTGGTCCTGGTCTGGCTGCTCAAGAAGCTGCTCTACGGCCGGATCATCAAGGCCATGGACGAGCGGGAGGCGACGATCGCCGGCCGGCTGCGCGACGCCGAGCGCAAGCGGCAGGACGCCGAGGCCGAGGCCGCGCGCTACCGCCAGCAGCAAGCCGAGCTGGACGCCCAGCGCGGCGCGCTCATGGCCGAGGCCAAGCAGCAGGCCGACGCGACCCGCGCCGAGCTGATCCAGGAGGCGCGCCGCGAGGTGGACGCCCTCGAGACCCGCTGGCGCGAGACCATCGAGCGCCAGCGCACCGCCTTCCTCCAGGACCTCCGTCAGCGCGCCACTCGCGAGACCTTCGCCATCGCCCGCCGCGTGCTCGCCGACCTCGCGGACACCGAGCTCGAAGCCCGCATCGTCAAGGTCTTCCTCGCCAGGCTCGAGGCCCTGCCCGACGAGGACTGGCAGGCCCTCGCCGACTCCGTGCGGGACGGCGACGCCGAGGAGCCGGAGCTGGTGGTCCGCAGCGTCTTCGAGCTGCCAGACGAGCGCCGCGGCCAGGTCGAGGCGATGGTCCGCGACCACGTGGGCGAAGGCATCGCCCTGCGCTTCGAGCAGGCCTTCGACCCGCTCTGCGGCATCGAGCTGCGCGGCGAGGGGCGGAAGGTGGCCTGGACCGTCGAGCACTACCTCGGCGGGCTCGAAGAGAGCTTCGCCGACGCCCTCGAGCGTCTCCCCCGCCGCGGCGCCCTCCCCGGCCAGCGCGAGCACGAGGCCGAACGGGAGACGGAGGAGGGAGACGAGGAAGAGCAGGCGGCAGGCAGTGAAGAGGATAGCGGCGAGAAGCAGGAGGGCTGAGGAGGAGGACGATGAAGACGAAGACGGGGGAGCGATGAGCGCTGACGATGGCCTGCTGACGACCGCGCTCGACGAGGCATTCGGGACGCTCGCCCGAGCCGTCGAGTCCCACGAGCCGGAGCTGCGCGCCCAGGAAGTCGGGACGCTGACCTACGTGGGCAGCGGCATCGCGCGGGTCGCAGGTCTCGGCGGCGTCCGCAGCGAGGAGCTGGTGCGGTTCCCCGGCGACCTCTACGGCATGGCCTTCAACATCGATCCCCGCGAGGTTGGCGTCATCCTGCTCGACGAGGGCGAGACCCTGAGTGCCGGTCAGGAGGTCCGCCGCACGGGCCGCGTGCTCGACGTGCCCGTCGGCGAGGCCATGCTCGGCCGCATCATCGACCCCCTCGGCCGCCCCCTCGACGACCAGGGCCCCATCCAGGCCGACGAGCGCCGCCCCGTCGAGCGCGAGGCCTACGGCATCATGGACCGCGCGCCCGTCACCGTCCCCCTCCAGACGGGCCTCAAGGTCATCGACGCGCTCATCCCCATCGGCCGCGGCCAGCGCGAGCTGATCCTCGGCGACCGCCAGACTGGCAAGACCGCCATCGCCCTCGACACCATCCTCAACCAGCACGACAAGGGCGTGCTCTGCGTCTACTGCGCCATCGGCAAGCGCTCGTCGGCCGTCGCCCGCGTCGTCGGCACGCTGCGCGACCGCGAGGCGCTTGACTACTGCTTCGTGGTCGTCGCGACCGAGGCGGACCCGCCCGGCTGGCAGTTCGTGGCGCCCTACGCGGCGACGGCGATGGCCGAGTTCTTCATGGAGGCGGGCCGCGACGTGCTCGTCATCTACGACGACCTCACCCGCCACGCCCGCGCCTACCGCGAGCTCTCGCTCCTGCTCCGCCGCCCGCCGGGGCGCGAGGCGTTCCCCGGCGACATCTTCTACATCCATTCGCGTCTGCTCGAGCGCTCGACCCACCTGCGCGACGACCTCGGGGGCGGCTCGCTCAGCGCCCTGCCTATCGTCGAGACCGAGGCGCAGAACATCTCGGCCTACATCCCCACCAACCTCATCTCGATCACCGACGGCCAGATCTACCTGTCGCCCGACCTCTTCCAGAAGGGGATCCTGCCCGCGGTGGACGTGGGGCGGTCGGTCTCGCGGGTCGGCGGCAAGACGCAGCTCCCCGCCTACCGCGCGGTCGCGGGCGACCTGCGGCTGAGCTACTCGCAGTTCGAGGAGCTCGAGACCTTCGCCCGCTTCGGCACCCGCCTCGACGAGCAGACCCGCGCGACCATCGAGCGGGGCCGTCGGGTCCGCGAGGTGCTTAAGCAGCACCAGTATGCGCCGCTGTCCGTGGCGGAGCAGATCGCGGCGCTGGTGGCCGTCAACGAGGGGATGCTCGACGACGTGCCGCTGGCCAGGGTCCGCGAGGCCGAGGCGGCCATCCGCGAGGCGGTCATCCACCAGCAGGCCAGTCTCTGCGAGCGCGTCGGCGCCGGCGAGAAGCTCGGCGACGACGACCTCAAGACCCTCGCCGACACCGCCCGCGCGGCCGTCGAGGCGAGCTTCCCGAAGGAGCCGGAGCCCAAGATGCCCGACGCGGAGGAGCAGGCCGTCGATGACGCCGAGGCGGCGTCGGAACGCACGGAGTCTGCATCGGCATCAAGCCCTGAGAGGGCGAAATAGCACAGCCCGGGGCATCGCCCTGGGAACCAAGGGTGTCGGGTTGGCGTCCTGCCCTGTAAGGGCGGGACAGCGCGGCGGGAGAGCCTGTCTCGCCCCTCCAGGGCTGCTGACATGGTGACGGCGGGAACCCAGGGCAACAATGCCCTGGGCTTCACTGTGATGCCCCTTTGGGGCTGAGGGAGCGCATCCCGGGGCGGACGATGGAAACGCTTGAGGGCCTGAAACGGAAGATCCGCAGCGCGCACGAGCTTCAGAGCGTGGTGCGGACGATGAAGGCGCTCGCGGCGGTGAGCATCCGCCAGTACGAGCGGGCCGTCGAGTCCCTCGAACAGTACAACCGCACCGTCCTCCTTGGCCTCCGCGCCGTCCTGAAGAACCGCCCGCAGGAGGCCGGCAGCGCACGCGAGGCCGCGACCGACCATCTCGGCGCCATCGTCTTCGGCTCCGACCAGGGCATGTGCGGCCAGCTCAACGAGCAGATCGCCACCTACGCCCTTGACAGGATGGACGAACTCGGCATCGAGAACAACCGCCGCACCATCCTCGCCGTCGGCGATCGCGTCGGCAGCCGCCTCCAGGGCGACCGCCAGCCAGTCGCCGACGTCTTCTCCGTGCCCAGCTCACTCGCGGGAGTCACCCCCAGCGTCCAGCAGGTCCTCCTCCAGATCCTCGCGTGGACGCAGGAGCAGGGGATCCAGCGGGTCGAGCTGTACTACAGCGAGCAGCTCAGCGGCGCCAGCTACGAGCCCAGGACTATCCGCCTGCTGCCCGTGGACCGCGCCTGGCTCGCCCGCATCGAGGAAGAGCCGTGGCCGACCCGCGTCCTCCCCGACTTCTCGATGGGCTGGGACGCGCTCTTCAGCGCACTCATCCGCCAGTATCTCTTCGTCTCGCTCTACCGCGCCTTCGCCGAGAGCCTCGCCAGCGAGAACGCCAGCCGTCTCGCCGCCATGCAGAATGCCGAGCGGAACATCGACGAGCGCCTCACCGAGCTTCGTGGCCGCTTCAACCAGCAGCGCCAGAGCACCATCACCGAGGAGCTGCTCGACATCGTCTCCGGCTTCGAGGCTCTCAAGGAAGACTGACCCGCTCCCCTCGAGGGACTCCGCAGGCAAAGGCTACCCGACGATGTCCACCAACGGCGACGTCCAGATGATCCGCGAGTTGGCCAGGCAGTACCGCGACATCGCGGCCCGGCCCGTCCAGGACGAGCGGCGGGAGCTCTGGCGCAGGCACAACAGCCTCGTGCGCACCCGCCCGCTCATCTACATGCGGTGGTTCGCCTGCCAGCAGGAAGTGCCCGAGTGCCAGCCGCAGTGCGAGGACCCCTTCTGGCGGGGGCACGAGCGGTTCCTGCGCTTCTGGATCTTCCACGAGACCCTCGGCGACGACACGGTGGTCGAGCCGTGGATCACCCAGCGCGCGAGCCTCGTCACGCCGCCGAAGGGCCCGTGGGGCGTGGCGTTCGGCCGCATCCCGAGCTCCGAGCCGGGGGGCGCCTGGAAGTTCGACCCGCCGCTGAAGGACTACGACGACATCGAGAAGCTCGTCGAGCCCCACCACGTCATCGACGAGGAGGCCACGGCGCGGAACGTCGCGCGGCTCCAGGACGCCGTGGGCGACATCCTGGAGGCCAACGTGGACCGCTCGCCCGCCTACCAGGTGTGGAGCGCCGACATCTCGACCCACCTCGCCTACCTGCGGGGCATCGGCCAGGTGATGTGGGACATGGTCACCGCCCCAGAGTGGCTGCATCGCCTCTGCTCGTTCATGGGCCGTTGCGTGCTGAGAGTCCACGACGAGGCCGAGGCGGCCGGCGACTGGCGGCTGTGCAACCACCAGAACCAGTCGATTCCGTATGCCCAGGAACTCGACGATCCCCAGGCCAACGGCGAGCCGGTGACGCGGGACAGACTGTGGTGCTTCTTCGCCGCGCAGGAGATGGCGCAGGTCTCGCCCGCCATGCACGACGAGTTCATCCTCCAGTACCAGCTACCGATGATCCGGAAGTTCGGGCTGTGTGCCTACGGCTGCTGCGAGGATCTGACCCACAAGATCGACATGCTCCGCCAGATTCCCAATCTCCGCCGCATCGCGGTGGTGCCCGTGGCCGACGTGCCGTCGAGCGCCGAGCAGATCGGCGACGAGTATGTCTGCTCCTGGCGGCCGAATCCCTCCCAGATGATCTGCTGCGGCTACGACCCCGACCTCATCCGCAAGGTGGTCACCGACGCCCTGGACGCCTTCGCCGCCCACGGCTGCCACGTGGACATCACCCTCAAGGACGTCCAGACCATCGGCCACCAGCCCGGCAACCTCCGCAAGTGGGTCGAGCTCGTGCGGAGCATCAGCGACCGCTACGCATGATCGGTGGAAGCGCGTGGTGGCGGGCATGCGCTGTCTGCCGTGGGCTCGGCCTCGGCCTGTGTGCCGTCGGTCGAGCAGCCGTCCATCACCACGATCTCGACATGGCAGGGAAGATCTGCCACGACGGCCGCGACCTTCTCGACGACGCGGCCGATCTTCCCTTCCTCGTTGTACGCGGGCATGGCATGTTCGTCAGGGGCCGTCCGCGTCTGGGGCCCGGCTCTCGCTTTCTTGCTGCTTTGCGCGAACATCAGGGGGCCACATGTCGCGATCCTGGGAGGCGACCATGTCGTGCACAACGGTGGTGAGGGTCGCCACGTCGCGCTCGCCGGCGCAGACGGCTTCGAGCAGAGGCATCAGACCGACCGTGCAGAAGGTCTCGTCGATGGGCACGCCGTCCTGCTGTGCGGGGAGCTTGATGATGAGGGGCACGCGGCAGCTCCAGCCCGGGGTCGTAGAGACATCGGGGTCGGTATCCTGGCGCCAGCTATGGTCCGACGTGAGGATGAGCAGGCAGCGGTCGAAGTGGCCGGCAGCGCGGAGAGTGTCCATGATCGAGCCGATATACGAATCGAGGTAGCGGAGGTGACGGCGGTAGCCGACCGGGGTGGGCTCTGTCCGCGGCGGCGGCCCGCGGAAAGCACCCTTCTCGTCCAGCACAAAGGGGTCGTGCGGTGGCGGCATGTGGAAGACCGCAAAGGTGTTGGGCGGACAGGTCCGGAGCAGGGTCAACATCTCGTCGCGCATCGTGGCGTTGAGCGCGGCGTACCGTTTCCCCTTCAAGCGGTGAAGCCAATGGCTCGCAAGGTGGCGGCTCATCGGGTCGGTCCAGTACGTGAGGTTCCGGACCATGGTGTAGCCCATCTCTTGTGGCAGGCGTTCGCTGGACATGGGGAAGGCGTGGGCCCGGCACCAGTCGACCTGGTCGCCCAGGATCCGGTGATAGGGCAGGTAGAGGCCGAGCATCGCGGTGTTGTAGTCGTGACGATGGGCCATGGCGAACACGCTTGGCATCTCCGAGGACGGCGTTTCCTCCCCGCCCGGGCACAGGTAGGTCTGTCCCGCCCGCTGAACGAACTGGGCCTGCGTCTGGTAGAGCAATCGGGGCATGGACTGGCGGGTGTAGTCGTACGGGGAGAGGGCGTGGCGGAACCAGATCGACTGCTCGCATAGCTCGCGAACGCGATCGAAGAACGGGAGGAACTCCCCGTCGGACGTGCTCCGCTGCCAGGACCATTCGTCAAAGACGAACAGGAAGACCGGTGTCTGATCCGGCTGGCCGCTGCGGAAGCTGACCGCCGTGCGCGGCGGTTCCCACCACGTGGGCCACATCAGGATCTGAGCGAAGAGGATGAACGCGGCAGGCGTTCTGCGCCCAGCGTACTAGGCGAGGGAGGGAGCGGCTCAGGCCATAGCCCACCACGCCCATCACGGCCAGCCAGGCCGCCTCCGCCACCGGGCGGTGTTCCCAGTTCAGGAAATCCGGGAAGAGCGAGAGCATGCCGCTGGCGACCGCGACGAGGAAGGCCGCCGCCAGCAGCCGCTTGAGCCACGCGGCGGGCCAGCGACGTACCATCCATCCCAGCGCAAGGGCGAGCGCCGCGAAGGCTGTCGCGAGGATCAACACGTCCGCTATCAGGGCGGCAGCATAGCGCCAAGGCCACATGTACTCGAACCGATTCTGTGGGTCTGTGACGTGGCGCACTTGCGACGCGAAGTGGAGAAACACGACGCTCAGCGCGATCAACCACACCCGGAGCACGGTACTCACGCGTTTCATGGGATGTCCCAGCCACGATGAGGATCAGACATCGGCCGCCGTGCGCTTGCGCCAGAACAGCAGGGCGCGCTTCGAGCCGGCGATGGGGATCTCGCTCAGCAGCTTGAAGCGTTCCTGGAAGACCTTGCGACAGAGGTCCAGCGTCAGGCCGCCGAAGAGGTTGACGCGGAACTTCATCAGACGCTGGAACATGGTGTCGTCGGTAGGCACGAACTCGAGGACGAGGTCGCGCCGCGTGAGCGCGAAGAGCATGTCGCGGATCGCCTCGAGCGAGAGGTTGGCCGAGACGAGCAGATGGTGGATGAGCGCGAGGGCGAGCACGCAGTCGGCGTCCGCCCGCTCGAGGAAGGGCGCGCGCTCGGCGTTCATGTAGCCGATGCCGGGGCTGGGGTTCGCGAGGTCGATGACCATGGGCGTGATCGGCGCGGGGTTCTTGCGAAGGTCTCTGTAGAGGAGCTCGATGGCGTCGTGATCGGCGTCCACGGCCACGACCTCGGCTCCGCGCTCCGCTGCCAGCCGGCTGTAATCGCCCGTGTTGCACCCCAGGTCGAGCACGCAGCCGGGCTGTGTCTGGTCCAGGAACTCGGCGACGAGGCGTTTCTTGGCGTCTTCGGCCTGCTGCTCGTAGCTGCACATCTCCGTGTAGTCTGCCCAGACGCCCCGCGGCCTGTAGCCGTGCGCAAGGGCGGCGAGCTTCCGCCGCAGGCGCCGGAGGTTGAGGCTCTGGGCTTTGGTGTCCTCGCGCCGGCGTTCGAGCATCTCGCGCCGGGCGCGGTCTCCCTTCTCCCCCCAGCGGTGCAGCCACAGGGGAAGCGTCACGTCGACCAGCAGGCTCGGGCGCAGCCGCTCCAGCCATCCGAAGCTGCGAGCCACATCCTCGATCGGCCGCCCACCGATGCTTGCCAGGAAGTACGACCGAAGGTCCCACCCCCGCCGCCTATTGAGCAACAGAGGGTAGAGGAACATCTGCATGAACTGGCCGAGCGCGAACCATACGTCGAGCCGCTGTGGACGCTCGAACGACGACAGATCGATGAACGTCGGCTCGCCGCGGACAAACTGGATGTTGTAGGCGGTCGCGTCCTTCAGCGCGCAGCCACGCTCGAGCAGGTGCAACTGCACGTCCAGGGTCCGGATACCCGCGTCGGCCAGCATCGAGACCGACCACTCATAGGGATAGGTGATCGCGCTGATCCGCTCGTGCTCGAGGAAGTGCTCGTAGCCCGGGTGCTCCTCGCGGAGCTCTGCCGCGAGCGCGCGGTCCTGGACGAACTCGGTGCCTGGGATCCATTGCCGCTCGATGAACTCCCTGAAGGTACCGTCGCCCTCGAGCTGCTTGAGCAACTCAAAGCACGGGTCGTCGATGGCGCGGAAGACCCTCTCACCCCGGGTAAAGACGTAGCCGGACGGGTCCCGGTAGGAGCCCGCAATGCGCTGGCTGGATGAAACGGGTTGGCGGGAAGTCATGCGGCCATCCGGCCTCAAGCGGCGGGGTCTTCAGGTGCTGCCTTCTCAGCCCCTTCCTCGTCAGTATCGCGGCCGATGTGGAACACCTTCACGAGGAAGGCCTTGATGGACCGGCGGAAGAAGGCAACGCACCCGATGGTCCCTGCGATCAGGACCTGGAGGATGATGGCTCCGGACATCGGGTCAATGTAGGCTACGGGGGTCAGCACAAACATGTCCCTCTCCTGGAAGCCGAGGCAGGCCGGCCGGCTCGGGGACTCAACGACACGCCGCCCACGCGCGAAGGCACAGGGCCAATGCACCCATGCCAACGCTCGCGCCAGGGCGGCAGTCAACTGGCGGACGGCCAGTGGGCGCACAACAACGCTATCCGAATAAGAATATGCCATGTCGCTAACGTTGTCAAGGACCCGGACTCTGCCATGCCGTCACGAGGAGTGTGCAATTCGTGGGAGGCCGAACTGGGCTTGGAGCGCGTTCGGGTGAGCCTGCGGATCAGGGAGGACAGGTTCTCACTGGGGTTGAGCGGCGAGAGAATCGCTCTGCGGTGACAAAGGCCATTGACACGCGCGCCGCGCGGGACTATGCTGCGGTTGCGCGTGGCGCTGGACGGGGTGGCACAGCGCCGCGCCAGCTCACGCGACGTGCCGTGGCGGAGTAAACAAGGCCCCCCAATCACGAAGGGAGACAGCAGCCATGAAGCGAGAGCTCGAGCGGTCGGATGCAGCGTCCGGGGCGTCGTCGCGGCGGGACTTCCTGAGGCGGAGCGGCGCGGCGGCTGCGGGCTCCGTCCTGGCCGCAGCGGCTATGCCGAGGATGTACGCGGGGGAGGACAACACGATCCGTCTGGCGCTGATCGGCTGTGGCGGCCGCGGCGGCGGCGCGGCGGCGAATGCGATGAAGGCCCCAGGCGGGCCGGTGAAGCTCTGGGCGATGGCCGACCTCTTCGAGCGCCGGCTCACCGCCTCCCACAAGGGCCTGGGCAAGCGGTACGCCAAGCAGGTCGAGGTGCCCAAGGACCGCCAGTTCGTCGGCTTCGACGCCTACAAGAAGGCCATCGACTGCCTCCGCCCGGGCGACATCGCGATCGACGGCGGCTATGCGGCCTGGCGCGTGGTGCACCTGGACTACGCCATCAAGAAGGGCGTGCACTTCTTCATGGAGAAGCCCTTCGCCGTCGATCCGCCCGCCGTGCGGCGAATGATCGAGGCCGGGGAGCTGGCGGATAAGAAGGGGCTGAAGATTGGTGCGGGCCTCATGTGCCGCCACTCGCAGGCTCGCCAGCAGCTCATCCAGCGGATCCGCGACGGCGAGATGGGCCAGATCCTGCTCGTGCGGGCCTACCGGATGCACGGCGGCGGGCGGCTCGGCAAGCGGCCGGCCGACCAGAACGAGCTGCTCTGGCAGATCGGCCGCCGCACCTCGTTTCTCTGGGCCTCCGGCAGCCTGTTCGACGAGCTGACCATCCACCAGATCGACGAGGTCTGCTGGATCAAGGACGGCTGGCCCGTCGCCGCACACGGCATCGGCGGGCGTGCCGCCAACAATCACAGCGTCGGCCAGAACCTCGATAGCTACGCCATCGAGTATACCTTCGCCGACGGCACCAAAGCCCTGGTCGGCGCCCGCTACATCCCCCGGTGCTACAACAACTTCGCCACATACGTCCACGGCACCAAGTGCGCCGCACAGTTCTCCGGCAACGTCCACGCCCCGACCGTCATGACCTACAAGGACCAGCGCCTCGTGCGCGAGAACATCACCTGGAAAGCGGGCCGAGAGCCCTGCGGCCCCCACCAGGCCGAGTGGAACGTCCTTCTCGATGCCATCCGCAAGGACAAGCCCCACAACGAGGCCCGCCGCGCCGCCTTCTCGGAGCTCGCGCAGATCATGGGCCGTGCCGCCGTCCACATGGGCAAGATCATCACCTGGGACCAGGCCATGGCCTCCACCTTCCAGTTCTGCCCCAACATCGACACCCTCGACGAGAACAGCCCTGCGCCCGTGAAGGCGGATGCGGAGGGGCGGTACCCGGTGCCGATCCCCGGGCTTTGGACCGAGATCTGACCGCTCGATCAACGTGACGATGGTGACCGACCCCTGTTCGGTGAGCGCAGAACCCCCTGGCGGCACAGAGGTGCATCGTGCTGCCGGCCTCGTAGTCTGGCTGAAAGCGGGCGGATCGCGGTGGGCCGTTCCCATCCTCGCGTCCCACTGTGGCACTCGCCTCCCGGAACCGGCGGCAAGCGGCGGAACACCGCCTTCGCCTTCCCTTCCGTGCGGCTCAGCCAGGCCGTGGCCGAGCCCCCCGGCCTCCAGTGTGCCCACACGTTCCAGGGACCCCATCGAGAACGAGCCGCGATGCTGCTCGACCGCTTCGCTGGGAGCCAAAGCGGCGTCGAGCCGCCGCACTCCAAAGGCCCCGGCAAGTGAGAGGCTGCCAGCGGAACAAGGTGCTCTGTGGAGTGCGGTGGCTTGACACCGCTCTCGCTACTCGCGGAGCGAGCATCACGGCGCGCCCTCGGAGATGTCGGCAAAGGCGAGGCCCCGGTGGGGGAGGAGCTCGGGCTTGTGCTGAAGGGGGATGCCCAGCAGCGTGCGTGGGGCGGCAGAACGGTTGCATCCATCGCAGCAGGAGTGTACGCTGTTGGCAGGCACAGCGCGTGCACTGCACTGGCGTGCTCGTGCCGGATCCCGCTACGCTCCCGACGAGTCGGGCGGTGTTGGAGGAGACGAGCCCATGAGGCATCTCTGGCTCGCGTTGGGCGTCGTGTGGCTGGGCGCGTCGGCGAGCGCAGATCGCATCGTGCTCGCGAAGGGCGGGCGGCCGGCGGCGACGATCGTCACGCCTGCGGACGCCGACGAGAAGCTCACGCTCGCGGCCACGGAGCTCCAGCACTACGTGGAGCGCATCTGCGGCGTCGAGCTGCCGACCCGCCGCGATGGGAAGCGCGTGGAGGGGATGGGGCTCTACATCGGCCAGTGCGAGGTGACGGCGGAGGCCGACCTGCCGCCGAAGTCCCTCAACCCCGAGACCTATGCCATCCGCCTGCGCGACGGCAACGTGTTGTTCACTGGGCGGTGGCCGACGCCGACGTACTTCGGCGTCGCGTCGTTCATGGAGGACGTGCTGGGCGTCCGCTGGTTCGCGCCCGGCGAGCTGTGGGAGCACGTGCCGAAGGGGAGGATGGGGGAGCTGGCGGTCGAGGTGGCCGAGCGTGTGAAGACGCCCGACACCTCGCCGCGGGTGTGGTCGGGGCACGCCTGGTTCCCGAGCTGGGCGACGTGGAATCTGCGGAACAAGACGGTGCTGAGCGAGGTGGTCCCGCGGCGCCAGTTCCAGAACGTCCTCCACCGTGTCTTCCCGCCCGAGAAGTACGCCAGGGAGCATCCTGAGTACTACCCGCTCATCGACGGCAAGCGCTGGATTCCGCCCAAGGGCGCCCGCTACTGGCGCCCGTGCGAGAGCAATCCTGATGTGATCCGCCTCACCGTCGAGTACGCCCGCAAGTGGTTCGACGAGCATCCCGACATCGACAGCTTCTCGCTGGGGATGGACGACATTTCGCACCTGTGCGGCTGCGCCCGCTGCCGCGCGCTCGACCCGCGGCCCGACAGCTACGAGCGACGCGAGTTCGCCGACCGCCACTACAAGTTCGTCAACGCCGTGGCCCGCGAGATCCGCAAGACCCATCCCGACCGCTTCATCGGCACCCTCATCTACAGCATCGCCCGCACCCCGCCTGAGACCGTCGCGAAGCTCGAGGACAACGTCTTCGGCTTCATCACCGAGCGCTCCGCCCTCTGGCCCTGGACGCCCGGCCGCAAGGACGCCGACCACGCGATCACCATCGAGTGGACGAAGCGCTGCAAGCACCTCTCCCGCTACGACTACTACGGCATGGGCACCTTCTGTCCCCGCGTCTACCCCCACACGATGGCCGAGCAGGTGAAGTTCGACAAGGCCCACGGCCTGGAGGGCATGTACACCGAGGTCTACACCTTCCTGCCGCACACGGCGCCCATGATCTGGGCGTTCGCCAAGCTCCAGTGGGACCACACGCTCGACGTTGACGCGCTGCTCGGGGAGTTCTACGCCAAGATGTACGGCCCGGCGGCGCCGCTCATGAAGCAGTACTTCGACCTGCTCGAGCGCTCGTGGGGCGAGGCCCGGCCCGGCCGGCGCGGCTGGGTGCACCGCCACATCGTCAACCAGGCGCTCAGCATCTCGCCCGAGGCCGTTGACGAGGGCCTCGCCCTGCTCGCCAGAGCCGCCGCCGCGACGGGCGATCC
>CAZDNN010000117.1:0-13701 GCA_964506385.1 uncultured Planctomycetota bacterium | reverse complement strand
TGTGGCTGCGGAGTTGTTGAAGAGGCAAACAAAACCAACGGAGTTGGCTTTGTTTCCTAGTGTGCCCAGCCCGAGTTTTCCTCTTGGGTTGCGGCCACGGGCCGCGTTGGGGGGGATCCGAGCGGGGCCTCAGCCCTCCTCCAGGATCTTGCCGATGACCCGTGCGACGCCGTCCTCATCGTTCGTGGCGGTGACGACATCGGCGGCGCTCTTGACGGGATAGGCGGCGTTGCCCATGGCGACGCCGAGGCCGGCGCCGCGGAGCATGGAGACGTCGTTCTCGTCGTCGCCGATGGCTACGATCTCATCGTCCGCGATGCCTCTGGACGCGGCGACCGACTGGATGGCCGCCCACTTCGAGGCCTGGCGGCTCTGGAACTCGAGGAAGTGGCCGATGTAGTGCGGCGAGCTGAGCAGATGGCAGGTCAGGCGGTGGTCGAGCCGGTCGGGTAGCTGGGCCTTGAAGGCGCGGAGCGCGGCGATGTCGGCGAAGGTGCAGACCTGCACCACGTCGGCACCCAGGTCCGCGCGCAGCGAGGGGGCCTCGGCGTACAGCCCCTCGTTCTTCGCGAGGTAGTCCTCGTGATAGAAGGTGAGCGGCGCGCCGCGCTCGTAGAGGAAGTCGCGGCCCTGCTCGTAGGTGTCGGTGTAGACGAGCGGGGTGAAGCCGGCCTCGCCGAGCGCGTCGAGCAGCCCGTCGAGCTCCTCGCGGGTCAGCGCCGTGGACTGTATGGTGTGGTGGGTGCCGGTGTCCTTCACCAGTGCGCCGCTATGGCAGACCAGCGGCAGCGCCAGCCCTGCCTCCTGGGCCACGGGCAGGGCCGTGCGGTAGCGGCGGCCCGTGCACAGCAGCACGCTCATGGTGGCCTCGGCAGCGCGCCGCAGGGCCTCGCGCACGCTGGGCCGGAGCTGCGAGATGGGATCGAGCAGCGTCCCGTCGATGTCGATCGCGATGAGGCGGAAACTGCTCATGGGATCCGAAGGTGCAGCCGCAGGATGTTGAGCGCGTACTTGGCGGCGCGCTCCTTGACGACGGAGCGGTCACCGACGAGGGTCAGGCGCTCGACGTGGGTGCCCCCCTCGGCGGCGAGGCCGCAGTAGACGAGGCCGACGGGCTTCTCCGGGCTGCCGCCGGTGGGGCCGGCGATTCCGGTGGTCGAGAGGCCGATGTCGGCCTTCGCGCGGCGGCGGACGCCCTCGGCCATGGCCGCGGCGACCTCCTCACTCACGGCGCCGACCGCGGCGATCGTCTCGGCGGGCACGCCGAGCAGCTCGGTCTTCGCCTGGTTGCTGTAGGTTACCAGATCCTCGAGCAGGAAGCGGGAGATGCCGGGGACCTCGGTGAGGTAGTGGCCGATGAGCCCGCCGGTGCACGACTCGGCGACGGCAATGGTCTTCCCGCAGAGCTCGAGCAGGGAGGCGACGGCGCCGTGGAGGGTCTGGCCGTCGGCGCCGAAGATGGCCTCGCCGAGCAGCCGCTCGCACTCCTCACGGACGGGAGCGATGAGCGCGGCCGCCTCGTCGGCGCTGCGGGCGGTGGCCGTGAGCTTGACAGTGATGACGCCCTCGCTCACGAGCAGGCCGACCAGGGGGTTAGCGTCGCGCTGCATCAGGTGGAGGATGGTCTGGTTGACGGACGACTCGGGCATGCCGTAGAGGTGGAGCCGCTCGACCCGCACGGTCTGGCGGGCGACGGGCATGGCCTCGATGAAGGGCCGCAGGTGGTCGGCGAACATGGCCTTCATCTCGCGGGGCACGCCGGGCATGGCGGCGACGCAGGCGTTGTTGCAGGAGGTGATGAAGCCTGGGGCGGTGCCATGGGAGTTGGGCATCACGGTGCAGCCCTCGGGCACCATGGCCTGGATGCGGTTGCGGGGCGGCATGGTGCGGCCGTAGCGGTAGAAGCGCTGCTCCATGTGCTCGAGGGAGGCATCGTCGAGGATGAGGCCGACACCTGCGGCCTTGGCGACGCCGTGGCGGGTCAGGTCGTCCTCGGTCGGGCCGAGCCCGCCGCTGACGACGATGATGTCGCAGTCGGGCGCGTTGCGGCGGATGGCCGCCTCGATCTCGTCCTCGACGTCGCGCACCGCCTCGTGGCGGAGCACCTCGACGCCGAGCTCGCTGAGCTGCTCGGCCAGCCACGCCGCGTTGCTGTCCACGATCTGCCCCGCGACCACCTCGTCGCCGACCGACAGGATCACCGCCTTCATCGCTCGCCTCTCACCGAGGGGAAGAGGAGTTGAACCACCGAGACACAGAGGGCACAAAGAAGAGAGAAAGAGAGAAGCAGTAGTGAGGAGCCGTTCTTCTGCTTCCCCGTCTCTTCCTCCGTGTCTTCCTCTGTGTCCTCTGTGCCTCTGTGGTTAGGTTCTCTTGCCTTTCCCCCGTCCCAGCTTGGCCCGCAGCTTCTGGACTCCCTGCTCGCGGACCCACTGCCAGGCGTTGCTGGCCTCCTCGATCCGCAGGCCGAAGCTCAGGACAACGAAGACCACGAGCGCCGCCAGGCTCGGCACCGCCACGTGTAGGCTCTTGAGCGCCTCGTATCCCAGAGACAGCCCCCGCACCCGCGGCCCTCTCGGCTTCCGCACGAAGGCCACGTTGTCGAGCCAGAAGTCCACGCCCTTCGGGACCAGGAACATAAGCGACGCGGTCGAGTCGGGGTGGAGCTTGGGGAGCGCCACCGTGTAGAGCTTCCGCCGGTCGCTCGCACTGAATGGCACCGACACGGACACATTGTCCTGCGCGTTGGACGGGTGCACGAGTACGAACTCCACCTCACAGGCCTGCTGCACCCTGGCCTTGAGGGTCAACTGGTCACATCCGGCGAGATCGTAGTGGGAGATAGCACGGCTGACGAGGCGCTTTTCCTGAGCTCCGTCCAGGTGGAGCGCCAACTCCGGCTCGCGTGCACGCTCCGCCGTGTCCTGCACGGCGGCCGGCTCCCAGGTCCCCCCTGGCCGTTCCGCCAGCCCCACCATCCAAGTATCAGTGGCTGCCTCAAACCCATCAATGGTCCTGGTGATCTGCCCTCGTTGGAACGCCAGGTTGTCGACGACCAACGCGGTGGCCTTGGCTGCCACCCGGTCCGCTTGCGACGCGTCGAGCACCCAGAGGGCGACGATGCTCCCGCGCTCGTCGAGGCCGTCAAGAGGCAACGCGACATGCTGGCGGGTGCCCGATGCGAGGGGAATCGTGTCGAGGCGGAACCTGGCCCCGCCCGCGGCGAAGAGCTCCAGGACGACCTCGGCGGCGTCGGCGCACGCCACGTCGAGGTGGATGGCGTCCACCGCGCCGAGATCGAAGTCCGAGAGGTCGCGACGCAGGCCGGCGAAGCGCCGCGGCGAGCGGCGGTAGCGGGCCATCAGCGCGTTCTCGCCACCGACAACATCGGCCGTGCCGAAGGCCCCCTTCAGCAAGGCCGCGTCCTTCGCGTCGGTCTTCGACACGATACGGAAGTCATCGACGTTGTCGCTCTCCCAGCCGCGGGGCTCGACGTTGAAGGTGTCGATCATCACTTCGCGGCGGCGATAGGGGTCGAGGGGAAGCGCCCTGCGAAGCGGCTGGTAGGTGAAGTGGGCGGCCGCGACGATGCCCGCCGTGACGACCAACCCCTTGCCCAAGAACCACAGCGTCGGCCGCCAGGGCAGGATCCTGACGTGGACGCGCATCACGAGCACCAGAATGACGTTCTTGAAGGCGCGGGCCGCGACGTAGACGAGGGCGACGACCGCGAAGTAGCCGAAGCCCAGCCACTCGATGCCGACGAAGAGGAACAGGATGTGGAAGCCCGTGCCCGCGAAGCCGATAAGGGTCGGCGTCCACATGCGCTGCATGGCGAAGAAGCTCTGCTGGATCGGGTTCTCCAGGGCGAAGAACGGCAGCGAGAGGATGTAGAGGCCGAGGGCGTCGCCCGCGTGGACGAGATGGTAGTCGCTCCAGTTTCCCCGGTCGAACAGGAGCTGGATAATGGGCACCCGCAGTACGACGGTGAGGGCCGCAAGGGGCACGAAGAACAGGACGACGCTGCGGATCGTGTGGGTCATGACGTCGCCGAACTCGGTCCACTTCTTGCCCGTCGCCAGCTCGCACAGGTGGGGCAGGATGGCGACGCTGAGGGCCGCGATGACCAGGGTGTTCGGCGCCTCGCCCACCTTGCGGGCGTACTTCAGGTCGCTGAACACCCCCGTACCGGTGAACGACGCGAACAGGTTGGTCAGCACGTCGCGGTACTTGGCGAACAGGATGCCAAAGAGCAGCGGCACCATCAGCGAGGCGAACTTCGCCATCGGCGTCGCCCGCTCCCGCGTCCGCCACCCCAGCAGCAGCAGGTACGCCGCCACCACCACCACGAGAACGACCTGCTGGAGCGCCAGCGCCGCGTCCGCCGACAGCGACGACCGCGCCCTCAGCAGGTACACGGCCCACAGCCCCGCCGCCAACGCCGCCACGTGGCCGAGCAGGATGCCGGCTTCCTTGACGATCCGCGCGGCGGCCAGCGCAGGGAGCCCGAGGCGGTAGAAGCGGAGCTTGCGGCGCAGGCCGAGCAGGTGGGTGAGCAGCGTCGCGCCCGCGCCGAGCAGGAACGCGACGGCCATGGCATCGAGCATCCGCGCCATCGCCAGCCCCGTGAGCGATGCGACGAAGAAGACCCCCGCCCACAGCATCTTCTGCACGGCGTCGCCCGCGGCGGCGTAGCCGAAGACGTTATAGGAGTTGAGGATCGCGTAGGTGACCGTGGCCAGGCAGATGGCGAAGACGCCGGGGAACATGAATCGCATCAGGCGGGTGGTGAGCGCGGCCTGCCGCTCGTTGAAGCCCTCGGCGATCAGGCCGGTGATCTGCGGGGCGAAGAGCATCCCGCCCACCGTGACGATCGCCAGCACGACGATCACCAGGTTCAGCACGGTGCTCGCGAACCGCCAGGCCGCCTCCTCCCCCTCCTGCTCCATCTGCTCCTTGACGATGGGCACCATCACGGGGATGAAGATCTTCAGACACAGGGTCTGGAGCAGGAAGACGACGGTCTCGGAGACGAAGAAGTAGGCGTCGCTCTCGGGGCTCGCGCCGAAGACCGAGCCCACGAGCAACGTGATGATGAGGCCGCCAAACTTCCAGAAGAACTGGAAGAAGATGATGACGAACATGGCCCGCACGATGCGATGGCCGATGCTCGGCTGCGGCATGGCCTCAGCGTCGCTCACGCCCGAAGCTCCAGGGATGTCACGGCTATAGAACATGGCCCTGGCGGCTGCGACCGCCAGGGCAGGGGCATTATAGGGGGGCGATCCTGGGGAGTCAAACAGGCGAGGCGCGCGGCAACGGCTCGTCGCCGCCCCAAGCACCGAGGCCCCCGCGCCTTACCGCGAGGCGCCACCGCGCGGCATTCGAGCACACGCGACCGCCTCGGTGCAGCAACGCCAACAACGTTGCCGGGCGGTCAGGAGCTACTCGCGGCCTTTCTTGCGCTCGGCCTTCTGGCGCAGCTCCGCCAGCTTCCCGGCGAACAGGTAGATGTCCGAGTGGTCGCGGTACTTCATTTCCTTCGCCCGCGAGTGGTACTCGAAGGCGTAGAGAATCTGATTAACGTCGTCCACGATGTAGACCGTTTGGGTGTTCGCAGCCGACCCGCGGACGCCGGTGACCATGGCGTAGCGCTGGGTCCTCCCTTCGCCGATCCCTTGCTGGGCGTAGAGGGGGCGGGAGAACAACACGCTGCTCACCAGCAGCCCGACGGCCAGCGCCAGCATCACCGAGCCCAGCCAGAACTGGGTCCTGCCCGACATGGCAAAGCTCCTTCCTGGTATCGAGGTTCGCACGGTGCACATCCCCTCCACGCTAGCGGGGCCGCCGTCTGGCCTTCGCCTTGGCGCGATCCTCGATCACCTTGGCGGAGTAGAGGCGGAGATTGACGCAGGCCTTAAGGGTAGCTGGCGGGGAGATCTCGTGCGAGCGCGCGTCGTACTCGTAGGTGAGCAGCATGTCCTGGACGTCGTCGAGCAGGTAGAGGGTCTCCTCGCCCGGATTAGAGCCGGTGATGCCCGTGAGAAGCGCGTAGCGGCCCCCGGGCGTTGTCAGCGGCTCGTCCTGGCCCCAGGTCGCCCGCGGGAACAACACGCCGCCCGCGAGCAGCCCGATGGCCAGGGCCAGCATCACCGAGCCCAGCCAGAACTGGGTCCTTTCCGACATGGCTCTCCTCCTTACCGTGTGTTCGGCGCTCGGAGCCGCGCGGCTCCCACCCAGACCATACCGAGAAGCGCCGCCCGTGTCAATGCGCGAGTTGGCCTGGCCTCCGGCTGCGGCTGGGGCCTTGCCCTTGGTCTCGGCCTGCTCCTTCCCACGCAGGCCTCTGGCGCCCCGGCTCGTCGTCGCGTCCATCTCCAGCCTATCAGGCCCACAGGCTCTGTCAATACCTGGCTCAGTAACGAGCTCGTAACGGCCTCGCCGCCCGGAGCAGTTGACCCCATGCGAGACGAGCGCGATACTGTTGGGACCGTGCAGTTCCCGCGATCCACACGGACATCGCGGCCTCCCGCTCCTCCCAGCTCTCGAGGGCCTTCCAGTGGATCTCCGCCTGTTCCTGGTGACGTTCTTCGCCGTCTTCCTGGCCGAGCTGGGCGACAAGACTCAGCTCGCGACGATGAGCTTCGCCGCGGGCAACCGCCACGCGTTGTGGCTCGTCTTCGCCGCCTCGGCTCTCGCGCTGGTAAGCACGAGCGCCATCGGCGTCGCGGCAGGCGGCGCCATCGCACAGTACGTCAACCCCAGGTATATCAAGATCGGCGCGGGCATCCTGTTCATCCTCATCGGCCTTGCCACGCTCCTGCTGCCGGCCAGCAAGCGCGAGCGGGCCTTCGGCCGGCTGCATCGCGAGCTCGGGCGCTACATGGCCGTCGAGCAGTGCAGGACCTGCGCCAGGTTCCAAGCCACCATCCAGGACATGGCCGAGCACGGCCACCCCGAGCTCCGCGGCATTCTCGCGCGACTCCGCGTCGATCCCAAAGACCGCCACGACCCCCACCACTGCGCCAACTGCTCCGCCGACCGCATCCGCGCCCTCTTCGAGGAGGAACGCTCGAAGACCGGCTAGCCACGCTTGACTCCCTCGCTGCGCTAGCGTACGATCCCGTCGTCGCGTCCACCGGCGCCCTCCTGGCAGTCCGTGGCAGAAGTCCTTCGCAGACGAGTGCGAGGGATTCGGGCCGAGGTCAAGGCGCGAGATCGCAGGCGAATCGGTGGATTCGTCGAGATCTCGCAACGCGGAGATCGGCCCGAAGACCCGCACACAGTCCGAACGGACTTCTGCCACGGGCTGCTAGGCGCCGCGCTGTGTTCAGGAGACCTCCCGCATGCCGAACCGAGCGATCGCAGCCGCGCTCATCGTCATCCTCACCGCCGCCTGCTCAGTGGCCGGCGAGTACGTCGAGTGGCTCAAGCCGCCGAAGGACGCCGTCGTCCTCTTCGATGGCTCGAACACCGAGAAGTGGACGAAGGCGAAGATGACCGACGACGGCTTCCTGATGGCAGGCCCAGTGACGAAGGACAAGTTCGGCGACTGCATCCTCCACCTGGAGTTCAACATGCGGCCCCGCACCGACGGCAAGGGAAACAGCGGGAATAGCGGGGTCTACCTCCAGATGCGCTACGAGGTCCAGATCCTCAACTCCCACGGCCGCAAGCCCGAGAAGGGCGGCTGCGCCGCCATCTACCAGTTCAAGCCCCCCGACGCCAACGTCACCCGGCCCATCGGCGAGTGGCAGAGCTACACCATCGCCTTCCGCCAGCCCCGTTGGGACGGCGACAAGAAGACCGAGAGCGCCCGGATCAGCGTCATACACAACGGCGTCCTGGTCCACGACGACGTCCACGTGCCGAACAAGACGGGCCACGGCCGCAAGGAAGGCCCCGAACCCGGCCCGCTGCAGCTCCAGAACCATGGCAATCCCGTCGTCTTCCGCAACGTCTGGCTCCTCCCCCTCGCCCCCGACGCCGACCCCAAGGCGACGCTCAAGACGCTCGTCACGCCCGTCCCGTAGCCCGCGGGGCTGCCCCGTGCCGTCCTCGCGCGTCGCGCGGGGGCGGCTGCCCGCAGTCACCCTCGGGTCTCCCGTGCTTCAGGCGCCAGCAGCTCGGAGAGGTGGCAGACGCGGACGGGCAGGCCGCGGAGGCGCACGCCGTAGGCGAGGTGGATGATGCAGGCGGGACAGGAGGTGGCGAGGACGCCGGCGCCAGTCTTCTCGACGTTGTCGATCTTGCGGTCGAGGACCTGGCGGGAGAGCTCGTAGTGCGAGAGGGCGTATGAGCCGGCGCCGCCGCAGCACCAGTCGGCCTCGGGCAGCTCGCGGTACTCGACGCCGGGGAGCGCCTTGAGCAGTCTGCGCGGCTCCTCGACAATGCCCTGGCCGCGGGAGGCGTGGCAGGGGTCGTGCCAGGTGACGATGAGCTTCCCGTCGCGCTCGGGCGGGGCCGGCTCGGCCTCGGCGAGCAGCTCGACTAGGTCGCGGACCCGCCCCGCCACCGCCTTCGCCTGCTCGTGACGCGGGTCGCCCTCGGGGAAGAGCTCAGGATACTTCTTGAGGTAGGCGGCGCAGCTCGAGCAGTCGGTGACGATGACGTCGAAGGCGTCGCCGAAGAGGGCGAGGTTCTTCTCAGCAAGCTTCTGCGCGGCCTCGCGGTCGCCGTAGCTCGCGGCGGGGAGGCCGCAGCAGCAGTTGCCGAGGACGCTCACCGACTTGGCGATGCCGAGCATGAGGGCGATGGAGGCCTCGGCGGCGAGGGGGGCCATGATGTCCATGCCGCAGCCGACGAAGTAGCCGATGCGCAGGCTCTCGCCCTCGCCCTCCAGCTCGCACGGCTCGATCTTGTCGCGGAGGGCCTGCTTGGGGAACTGCTCGACGATCCCCTCGGCCTTTGGGAAGTCGCGGCCGAAGATGCGCAGCAGGCCCAGCGCCTTGGCGACCTTCGACGCGCCCGTCTTCTTGCCCAGCGCCGCGGCGCGGGCGGCGAGACGCAGGCGGTTGGGGTAGGGCAGCAGGTAGTTGAAGAGCAGGCGGTGGATCTGGCTCCGCCCGACCTCATCGAGGTATTGGGAGCGGGCGAGCAGCATCAGGTCGGCCGTGGCGACGCCAGGGAAGCAGTGTGCCGTGCAGGCCCCGCAGCCGAGGCAGGCGAAGAGCGGGTCCTTCAACTCCTCCGACCACTCGACCCGCCCCTCGATGGTCGCCCGGAGCAGCGCGAGCCGCCCCCGCGCGACGCCCGCCTCGTGTCCCGTCGCGCGGAAGATCGGGCACGCCGTCTGGCAGAAGCCGCAGCGGTTGCAGCGGGCGATGTCGTCGTAGAGCTCGCGGATATCCATTCACTCCCTCCCCGGCGAGCGTCCGGGGGCGAAGATGCCCCGCGGGTCGAGGGCGGCCTTGAGGCGGTGCATGACGACCCAGTCAGGACGGGGGGGGCCGAAGACGTCGTGGCGGGCCTTGAAGTCGGCGGGGGCCTTTTCGAGGAGGGCGTGGCCGCCGGCCCCCTGCGCGAGCACGCCAGATTCTCGCCATCCCGCCTCCGAGAATCCGCCAAGCCCGACGGTCACCCGACCGCCGCCAAAATCGAGCAGCAGCAGCGAGCCGCCCAGGATGCCTCGGGCGTTGCCGACGAAGCTGGCGGCGGCGCCGAGGAGGACGTCGGCACGGAGGACGAACGGCTCGGCGTAGAGCGCCTCGAAGTGGGCTCTGTGCACGCCGTCGCAGACGGCGTAGTCCTGGCTCTCGGCGGCCTCCATCCCGGCTGCGGCCAGCATGGCGGCGCAGCGCTCGGCCTGGGCCGCGACGGTGACGGGGAACTCCTCGAAGCCGACGCAAAGCTCCCACGTCTGCTCGGCGTCTCCCAGTGGAGTGAGGCCCTCGGGCACGGCGGTGACGAACGCCGGCTGGAGACTGGACCGCAGGACATCGGCGGCTGCCTTCGCACAGGCCGCCAGGGCGCCCGTGGCGACTACGGCGCGGCAGGCCTGGGGCCTCACGGCGATGCGGAAGGTCAGCTCGGTGAGGAAGCCGAGGGTGCCGGCCGAGCCGCAGAGCAGGCGGGTCACGTCGTAGCCCGCCACGTTCTTCATCACCTTGCCGCCCGCCTTGATGAGCCTGCCCTCGCCCGATATGAAGCGCAGGCCGAGCAGTCGGTCGCGTGGCGCGCCGTAGGCGAGGCGCTCGGGGCCACAGGCGTTCAGGGCGGCCAAGCCGCCGAGGGTGCAGCCGTCGGCGAGCGGCGGGCGGAGCGGCAGCCACTGGTTGTGCTCGGCGAGCAGCTCCTGCGCCGTCGCCAGCGTCATGCCCGCGCCGAGGGTGACCACCTGGTTAGCCGCGTCGTACTCGATGACGCCGTCGAGGCCGCTGCTGTGGAGCGGGACCAGCTCGCGGTCGGAGGCGTTGCCGTAGTCGGCGCGCCGTCCGCCGCCGACGGGCAGCAGAGCCTTGCTCTGGAGGAACGCGGCTCGCACCATCGCGCAGGCTTCCTCGACACCGCTCGGCCTCAGCTCGCCGGCGATCTCGGTGCCTTCGGGCTCGGGCCTTGGCTCGGGCTCGCGCGGCTCGGGGAAGACTTTGCCAGGGTTGAGCAGTCCGCACGGGTCGAAGACGCGCCAGATCGTGCGCTGGTAGCCCAGGTCGTCCTCGGAGAAAAGGAGGCGCATGGCCGCTATCTTCTCGATGCCGACCCCGTGCTCGCCGGTGATCGTGCCGCCGAGCTCGACGCAGGCACGCATCACCTCCCAGCCGGCCTTGTGGACGCGCTTGACCTCGTCGGGGTCGCGGGCATCGAAGAAGAGCAGCGGATGGAGGTTGCCGTCACCGGCGTGGAGGACGTTCCCGTAGCCGAAACCGTACTCGTCGGCAATGGCGGCGACGCGCTCGAGGGCGGCGGTGAGCTGGGTGCGGGGCACCGTGCAGTCGGCGACGAGGAAGCTGGGCGAGATGCGCGCGAGGGCGCCGAAGGCGCCGCGGCGCCCTGCCCAGAGTTGGTCACGCTCGGCGGCGTCCCTCGCCTCGCGGATGCTGCGGCAGGCGTTGGCCCGGCACAGTTCCTGGATCTCCGTGGCTTGATCGCGCAGCCCGGCCTCCAGCCCCTCGACCTCGATGATGAGCACGGCCGCTGCGTCCATCGGGTAGCCGCAGGCGAGGCTTTCCTCGATGGCGCGGGTGATCGGGCCGTCCACCATTTCGAGCGTGGCGGGCACGATGCCGCGGGCGATGATGTCGGAGACCGACCGCGAGGCGTCGAGCAGCGTGTCGTAGACGGCGAGCATCGTGACGACGGACTCGGGCTTCGGGAGGATGCGGCAGACGATCTCGGTGGCGACGCCGAGCATGCCCTCGCAGCCGATCATCAGGCCGCGGAGGTCGAGACCCGCCGGGTCAAGGGCCGCGCCGCCGAAGCGGGTGATCTCGCCGTCGGGCAGCACGATCTCGAGGCCGAGGATGTGGTTGGTGGTGACGCCGTACTTCAGGCAGTGGGGGCCGCCGGAGTTCTCGCCGATGCTGCCGCCCATGGTCGCGGCCTTCTGGCTCGCGGGGTCGGGCGCGAAGTAGTAGCCGAGCGGGGCGAGGGCATCCTGGAGCTCGAGGTTCGTGACCCCTGGCTGGACTACGGCGACGCGGTCGTCGGTGTCGATGCTCAGGATGCGGCTCATCCGCGTGAGGCACAGCACGACGCCGCCCTGGGGCGCGACGCTGCCGCCGGAGAGGTTGGTGCCGAAGCCGCGGGGGATGCATGGGACGGCGGCCCGGTGGCACGCGGCCACGACGGCGGCCGTCTCTTCGGTATCGGCGGGGAAGACGACGGCGTCGGGCGCGCCGCCGGCGATGGAGGCGTCGTAGGAATAGACCTCGATGTCGGTGCGGCCCGCGTGAACGTGCGTCGGACCGACGATGCGCCGAAGTTGGTCGAGCAGGTTGCTGTCCATCGGAGCTCAGAACTACCCAACGCGGCGGATCGCAAGCGAGGCGACGCCACGGGTGCCTGGTTTCAGGTTCCGGGTTGCTGGTTCCGGGTGTTGGGCGGTTTCCCCGGAACCCGGAACCTGAGACCCGGAACCGCTTCCCCCACACCACAGGGTCACGAACTGCGCGTCAGCGCAGCTTCGCCTGTCAGGCGTCGCCATACACCGCCGCAGCGGCGTTCAGCCCGTCCCCTTGGAGGATGATGCCCTCCGCCCGCAGCACCGTGCCGAGCGCCGCGAGGAAGAGGAAGACGTTCCTCGGGCAGCAGGCCTCGCCCATGAGGCCGACCCGCCAGACCTTGCCGGCGAGCGGCCCGAGCCCACCGCCGATCTCGAGCCCAAAGTCCCGGAGCAGCGCGCCCCGCACCTTCTTGTCATCCACGCCGTCGGGGATGCACACGGCGTTGAGCATGGGCAGGCGCTCGGCCTCGGGCACGAGCATCGCGAGGCCCATGGCCTCGACGCCGGCGACGAGCGCCCTGTGGTTGAGGCGGTGGCGCGCCCAGCGGGCCTCGAGGCCCTCTTCGGCGATGATCCGCAGGGCCTCGCGGAGAGCGTAGATCATGTTGATGGGTGCCGTGTGGTGGTACTTGCGGTCCGCGCCCCAGTAGTTCCGGACCATCGTCATATCGAGATACCAGCTCACCACCGGCGTCTCGCGGCCCTCCAGCACGTCCATCGCCACGTCGCTGAACGAGATGGGCGCGAGGCCGGGCGGGCACGAGATGCACTTCTGGGTGCCGCTGTAGACGGCGTCGATGCCGACGCGATCGACGGCGACCTCCATGCCGCCGAGGGAGGTCACGGTATCGACCAGGAGGAGCGCGCCTGCCTCGTGCGCGATGTCGGCCAGCGGCTCGAGGGTCGTGCAGGCGCCGGTCGAGGTCTCGGCGTGGACGACGGCGAGGATCTTCGGGCTGCGGCCCTCGATGGCCGCCTTCACGGCCTCAGGGTCCATCGCCCTGCCCCATTCGGCGTCGATCCGGATCAGCTCGCCGCCGAGGCGCCCGACAATGTCGCTCATCCGCGTGCCGAACACCCCGTTGACGCACACGGCCACCTCGTCGCCCGGCTCGACGAGATTGACGAAGCACGTCTCCATCCCCGCGCTGCCCGTGCCGGAGACAGGGATGGTGAGCGCGTTCTCGGTCTGGAGCAGGTAGCGCAGGAGCTGCTGCGTCTCGTCCATCACGGCGAGGAAGTAAGGATCGAGGTGGCCGATGCACGGCGCCGACATGGCCTGAAGCACCCTGGGCGGCACGTCGCTCGGCCCCGGCCCCATGAGCACCCGCTTGCCCGGATCGATGTCTCGGAAGGCCATCGCGTCGATTGTCATCGTCTCCTCCGCTCGAGCCACGAGTGGCACAGCCACCCGAAGTACGCTTCGTCATTATAGGTGGCCGCCCGTGCGGCGGCAACCGGCGATCACGCCGCCGCGACCATCTCGCGGAAGAGCGCGGCGTAGAGGGCGATGACGCGCTCGGCGTCGGCGCTCTCGTTGCACTCGAGCGAGAGGAAGCCGTCGTAGCCCGTGGCCTTCATGAGGGCGAAGAACTCGGCGTAGGGGTACTTGCCGCCCTCGAGGTCGTGGATGTGGACGTGGCGGATGAGGTGGCGGACCCGGCCGATGGAGTCGGCGATGGGGCCGTCGGCGGCCTCGCGGGTGTCGCAGTTGTGGACGATCCCGATGCGCGGATGGTCGGCGAGCTGCACCGCCCGGA
>CAZDNN010000116.1:0-13722 GCA_964506385.1 uncultured Planctomycetota bacterium | reverse complement strand
GACCACATCACCCTCGCCGAGGCGCGGGCGCGCGGCGCCATGGCCCTGTTCGGCGAGAAGTACGGCGAGGTGGTGCGGCTGGTGAGCGTGGGCGACTTCTCCCGCGAGCTGTGCGGAGGGACCCACTGCGCGCGGACGGGCGACATCGGTCTGTTCAAGATCGTCAGCGAGACGGGCATCGCGGCGGGGGTGCGGCGCATCGAGGCCGTGACGGGCGCGGTCGCCTACCGCCGGATGGTCGATCTCGAGGTGAAGCTGGGGCGCCTGGCCCAGGTGCTCAAGGCCCCCCGCGAGCGGCTGGTGGAGCGCGCGCAGGAGGTCATCGACGAGGCCCGCGAGCTGGCCCGCGAGCTCGAAAAGGCCAAGCGCCAGAGCTTCGCCGGCGCCGCAGGGGCCGGCCCGTTCCAGGAGCGCGCCCGCGTCGGCGACACGGTGATCATCGCAGGGAGCCTGCCCGACGCCAAGCCCAACGACCTGCGAATCGCCAGCGACCAGCTCCGCAAGCAGCATGGCTCCGTCGCCATCCTGATCGGCACGGCCAGCTCGAGCTCCGCCAACCTGCTCTGCTCGCTCAGCAAGGACCTCGTCGAGCGGGGCCTCCACGCCGGCAACGTGGTCAAGCAGGCGGCCAGGCTCATCGGCGGCGGCGGCGGCGGACGGCCCGACATGGCCCAGGCCGGCGGCAAGAAGCCCGATGGCCTTGACGCCGCCATCGACGCCGGCGTCGAGAGCCTCAAGCAGCAGCTCGAGTGCTAGCCCGGCAACGCTGCTTCCTCGGCACGGTGCGTCGAATATCCATGTCGGCAATGGACCTAAGGCATTGCGGGCCCCCGTCCGCACCGCCCCGATGCCATGGCTGCCGGCCCTCGTCACGCTCGCCCTCGGGTCCCTTCCCATCCCTGCCCGCCAGCCTTGCGGGGACCCCCGGCGGCCCCCTCCCCAGGCCTCCTCGCCGCAGCGCCTTCGCCGCCGCGTCTCAGATGCCGCCGCCCCGCAAGGCTGGCGAGGGCACGGGACGAGAGGCCCTCGCGGCGAGGAACCCCGAGCGTCAATCCCAGGTGGCGCGGCCGTCTCCCGTGATGGGGATGGCGGGGCCGAGGTAGCGGGGGCGGGCCTTGCGGATGTGGAGGTCGAGGAACGCCCTGGCGCGGGCGAGGATCTCGCGGAGGGCGTTGCGGCGGGCGAAGGCGTAGCGGCGCCGGTCCGCCGCGCAGCCCCACGCCTCCAGCCCCAGCCGCCGAGCTGTGTAGACCGACCGCGCGAGGTGGAACCGCTGGGTGACCACGATGCACCGGTCGACCCCGAACACGTCGCGGGCGCGATACATCGTGTCGTAGGTGCGGAACCCCGCGTGATCGAGAAACACGTCCTCCGCCGGCACCCCCGCGTCGAGGACGTAGCGGCGCATGGCGTTCACCTCGTCGTAGGCGTGCTGGCCGTGGTCGCCGCTGAGGAGCAGCTTGCGGACGAGCCCCGCGCGGTGGAGCTCGATCCCCGTCTCCAGGCGGTCGGTGAGGGTGGCTGAGGGCTCGCCGCTGGGCCGGAGGCCGGCGCCAAGGACGATCGCGACGGTGCAGGCCGGCAGCTCGTCGCGCGCCCTGATGTGGGGCTTCGCGCCGCGCAGGATCCACGCGTTCGAGATCGCCACCAGCAGCGGCAGGCCCGCCGTCGGGAGCCCGACGACGGCGAGGGCGGCGATCGTCAGCAGCCATTGTCTGGCGAGGGGCATCGGCGGCTGTCACGAAGGGGAAAATGCCGTGTCGGTCAGGGGACGTATCCTACCGCGCCGGGGCCGCAGGGTCAAGGGCGCTTTGTGGGTGGGGCGGGAGCCGCCGCGGTCGTCGGCGCCGTCGCGGCGGAGCCTTCAGCGGCGGGGGTGGCGACCGAGAAGTCCAGGATTCCCAGCCTGTGGTCGCTGAGGCCAGTGGAGCGGAGGCGGTATCGGATGGGCTGGATGCGGGGTCCGACGATGCACTGATCGATGTCCCACAGCGGCCAGCGATCGTGCCAGGTGGCCGACCATCCGCAGCCGGCGGCGTCGTAGGCGTGGGCGTAGCCCTTGGGCAGGCGGAGCGCGCGGGAGCGCCGCGAGGCGTTGAAGTCGCCCGCCGCAACGTCCACCTCGTGCGTCACGATGCGGTCGCGGACATCGCGCAGCAGCCGCGCGTGGTAGTACGTGCTCGGCGCGTCCACCAGCAGCGTGGTCAGGACGCCTTGCGGGGATTCCCACTCGACGAAATAGGCCCGCCGCGGGATCCGCTCGTCGGTCAGGACCAAGCGGGTGCGGCCCCGAGCCAGCAGCAGCATGTGGTGCTGGTGCACGTATGTGAACTCAGGCCCCATCGCCTTGGCGACCTGGGCGGCTGCTTCGGGGGCATAGACCTCGGTCAGCAGGTAGGCGTCGGCCTTGAGGGACTTGAGCCGCTCGATCTTCGGGGCGATGCCATCGGGGCTCGGCCCGATATTCCAGTGGACGAGCCGCATCCGCCGCTCGGCGTCGCCCGTCGTGGCGGGCTGCCACCAGCGGTTCTCGACGAGCAGCGCGCTCGCCAGGGGCGGGATGCTGAGGATCAGCGCCGCCCACGCGATCCGCCGGCACGTGCACACCCGCGCCAGCAGAGCCGTCGCCAGCAGAGCCGCCGCCACGCAGACCGATGGCACGAGGAACAGCCTCCCCGTCCACCGCGACCCGTCCCGCCACACCTGCCCCACCAGCCACACCCCGAACGCCGCCACCACCGCGTTCGCCCAGAACCAGTCGGCGAACGCCGCCAGCGCGCGCCTGGCGATGGCCCAGAATCCGGGACGAAGCGTCGTTGCCGCCTCCTCAGGAGCCGAATCGCTCGCGGCGTCCCCAGCGGCGTCTGTGTCGGCATCGTCGGGCAAGGGGAGCTCCCGCCGGCGCTACTGGATCTCTTTGATGCGCATGTTGCGGAACTGCACTTCGAGCGGGCCGCCCGCATGGACCTGCACCGCGATGATCCCGTCGCGCGCGATCCTGTCGTCCTTCTCCGTGTAGTCCACCATCACCACGCCGTTGATCGTCAGCGTGACGCGGGGGCCGATGGCCTTCACCTCATAGTCGTTCCAGTCCTTGGCCTTCACGGCCTTGAGGGCCTCGGGCGTGGGGCGGGCCATGGGGCGGTTGCGGCGGGCTTCGTCGTAGAGCGCCCCCCACCAGCCCTGCCCGACGTCGGCCTGGTAGCCCGAGACCTCGTGGGAGTTGGGCACACGCTTCGAGCGGAACTGCACCCCGCTGTTCCCCTTCCCGCCGACCAGGCGGATCTGGAAGCGCAGGATGAAGTCGCCGTAGGTCTTCGTCGTCGCCAGGAAGTCGTTGTGCTTGATGCCCGGGGAGCGGCCGATGAGCATCCCGTCCTCGACGATCCACAGCTTCGCGTTCCCCTCCCAGCCCGTCAGGTCCTTGCCGTTGAAGAGGGGGACGAAGCCCTCCTCATCGGCCTCGGCCGCCACGGCTGCGCCTGAGAGGGCCAGGGCCAGACACGCTGCCACGATGGGTCTCATCGCGATTCCTCCAACAGGGTCGCCGCTTGCCCCGCCCATCGGAGGACGAGGACGACGACGAGGACGAGGACGATTGCGGATGGGGACACCCGCCTTCACGCGGTCTCCAGAGGCTCGAACCAGAAGATGCTCTCGAAGTAGGTCGCGCTGTCCCGCTCCGTGCGCATGGGCACAGGGCGGTGGAAGACGTCCACGAGCCGCAGACCCGCCATCTCGCCGATGGCAGGGTAGAGCTCGTGGCGGTCGTTGGCCACGACGAAGAGCTTCGCCCCAGGCTTCAGATGCGGCAGCAGCCGTCGGAAGACCGTCGCGATATCCTCCTGGTAGGCCCGCTGCGCCTTCTTGCTCTTGCCGAGCGACATGGGGCCGATCTCGGCGTCGTCGCGGCGCTCGATGTCGGGGAACAGCTCGTAGGCGTAGCGGTGCTGCTCGTGGTAGTCGATCATCCCGACGTAGGGGGGCGAGGTGAACGCGCCGTCGAGCCGCAGGCCCTCGGGCAGCTCGACGGTCCTGGCGTCGCCCTGGAGCACGGTCACCGTCGCGTCGGTGCGCAGCTTGTCGTACTCCGCGATCCGCTTCACCGTGTCGCGGGAGTAGCGGCGGAAGAACTTCAGCGCGTCCTCGATGGGGCGGCAGGTGCGTTTATGCTTCACGCACCAGTACTCCTCGCCCACCTCGAGCGGCTTCTTCGGCCGCGCGAGGTCGTAGTGTGGGATCAGCCGCGCCGACCGCGTCGCCCGGCTCAGGATGACCCGCAGCACGTCCTGGTGCTCGTACTCGTCGAGGATGCTGCGGTAGAAGAGCACCTGCTGGAGGCTGCGCGGGGCGAGCCATGTCCGCAGGTACTCGCTCTCGGTAAAACGGGGACAGTCACCGTTTTCATGGAGCGCCGCGGTGAGGGCCTCGACCCGTGCGAGCGCGTCGCGCACGTCGCGGCGCAGGGCCGCCAGGTCGTAGCGGCGGGTCTTGGCGCCGATGATGCGGCAGTTGAAGGCCGAGAGCTCGATGCCGACGGCGTGGATGCCGAGCGGATTCGCCTCCACCAGCGTCGTGCCCGAGCCCGCAAAGGGGTCGAGGATCGTCTCGCCCGCGCGGAAGAACTTGCGCAGGAACAACTCGACGAGCTGCGGGATGAACTTGCCGAGGTAGGGATGGAGCCGATGGACGTGCTTCGTGCGCTGCCACTCGGGGAACTCGATGAGCGACAGGTCGCAGCCGAACTCGCGGCGGTTCTTCTCGACGTCGGCGTTGTCCGCGAGCGCCTCTCCGTCCAGGAAGATCGCCCTGCGCTGCTGGCCGGTCAGGCCCGTGGACGATTCGCCCGGCGCCTCGAGCTGGGCGAAGGGTGTCCCGGCGTCCTGATCGTGTGGGGAATGGTGGTCGGGCTCGCTCGGCAACTGGCGCTCCTGAATGGGTCGTGCCGTGCAGCAGATTATACGGAGCGCGCAGCCCGACGGTCAAGCCGTACAGCCGCGCGGGCGCCTGCACTTGACAGGGACGGGTGATTCGGAGAGGATCCACTCTCGGTGGCATCCACCGCGGAGACAGAGACGATCGTGCCATGCTGGGCAGAGCGCTGCCTGGTGGAAGGAGCAGCATCCGATGACGAAAGCCGATGTGCTTGAGGCAGCCGCGCGCGAGGGCGTGCGGTTCGTGCGGCTGTGGTTCACGGACATCCTGGGGTTCCTGAAGTCGATGGCGATCTCGATCGACGAGCTCGAGGGGGCGCTCGACGAGGGGATCGGGTTCGACGGGTCGTCGGTCGAGGGCATGGCGCGTATCGAGGAGAGCGATGTGATCGCCATGCCCGACCCCGCGACGTTCGTCGTCCTCCCGTGGCACGACGACGGCCACGGGCGGGTCGCCAGGATGTTCTGCGACGTGCTCGAGCCGACGGGCGAGCCGCAGCGGGCCGACCCGCGCTGGGCGCTGAAGCGTGTGCTCGCCAAGGCTGCCGGGCACGGCTACCGCTTCTTCGTCGGCCCGGAGCTCGAGTACTTCTACTTCCGCTGCGCCGACCGGCCCGAGATTGTGGACAAGGGCGGGTACTTCGACCTGACGCCGCAAGACGTGGCGAGCGACCTGCGCCGGGAGACCTCATTCGTCCTCGAGCAGATGGGTATCGGCGTCGAGTACAGCCACCACGAGGTGGCGCCCTCCCAGCACGAGATCGACCTGCGCTACACCGACGCCCTGACAATGGCCGACAACGCCATGACCTATCGCTTCGTGGTCAAGGAGGTGGCGCTCAAGCACGGCATCCATGCGACCTTCATGCCCAAGCCGATCTTCGGCGAGAACGGCTCGGGCATGCACGTCCACCAGTCGCTCTTCGCCGGCGGCCGCAACGCCTTCTTCGACGCCGACGCCCCCTACCATCTCTCGCAGACGGCTCGCCACTACATCGCCGGCCTGCTCCGCCACGCGCCTGAGATCACCGCGGTGACCAACCAGTGGGTCAACTCCTACAAGCGCCTCGTCCCGGGCTACGAGGCACCCGTTTACATCTGCTGGGGACAGAAGAACCGCTCGGCGCTGGTCCGCGTCCCCGCCTACAAGCCGGGGAAGGAGAAGGCCACCCGCGCCGAGCTGCGCAGCCCCGACCCCGCGTGCAACCCCTACCTGGCCTTTGCCGTGATGCTCGCTGCGGGACTGGCGGGTATCGAGGGGGAGTACGAGCTCCCGGAACCGGTCGAGCGGGACGTCTATCACCTGACGCCCGAGCAGCTCGCCGACCTCGGCATCGCCCAGCTCCCGGGCAGCCTCGTCGAGGCCATCGGGCTCACCGAGGCGAGCAGCCTGGTGCGCGAGGCCCTCGGCGACCACATCTTCGAGAGCTTCATCGCCAACAAGAAGCTCGAGTGGGACCGCTACGCCCGCCACGTCAGCCAGTTCGAGCTCGACGCCTACCTGTCGATCCTGTGACAGGAGCTGCGAGGAGCGCCAGCAAGGCTCCCCGCCGGGGCACGCTCGGCAATCGCCAATCGGCAATGGGGCGGGAGCTCACAGCTCCCGCTCGTAGATGCGGTAGGTCTTGTAGCGGCGGAGCTGGACGGATTTCTGGATGACTCCGAGGGAGCGCAGGTTGCCGGCGGCGACCCAGGACACCTCGCCCTCGTCGTATCCCTCGTAGAGGCTGCGGCGGATGAACTCGAGGATGAGGAGTACCGTGACCCCGGAGGCGCGATACTCGGGGAGGGTGCCCGCGCCGAAGACGCGGGCGGCGCGGATGCGGCGCTTGCCGAGCAGGAAGTGGAGCCAGCCAAAGGGGAACATGCGGCCGTTCATCTTCTTGAGGATGGGGCTGAGGTTGGGCAGGCCCATGATGCACCCGACGGGCTTGCCGCCGAGCTCGCAGACGACGACGAGCCTGGGGTCCACGACGGCCCTCATGTCCTCGGCCATGGCGCGGATTTCGGCGTCGGTGGCGGGCACGAAGCCCCAGTTTTCCTTGCGCGCTGCGTTGAAGAGCCTGCCGAAGGTCAACACCTCCTCGTCGAAGCGGCTCATGTCGATGTGGCGGACCGTCAGGCCAGGATGGCGCTTGCGGATGGCGGCGGCCAGGCGCTCGAAGCGCTTGATGCTCGGCTGCTCGGGCGAGACCTGGCGCGCCGTGACGTGGAAGGCAAAGAGGTCCATGTGCCCGGTGAAGCCGGCGCCCTCGACCAGCTCGACGTAGTAGGGCTGGTTGTAGGGCATGAGGATGAAGGGCATCGAGTCGAAGCCTTCGGTCAGCAGGCCGATCTCGCCGTTGATATTGGGGTTGAAGGGCCCGCGCATGACGGCCATGCCGCGCCCGTGCAGATGCTCGCCCGCCGCGTCGAACAGGGCGGCGGCCACCTCGGGATCCTCGACGCTCTCGAAGTAGCCCCAAAAGCCGGTCGTTTCGCCGTGCCGCTCATTGTGCAGGCGGTCGATGATGGCCGCGATGCGTCCCACGGCCTCGCCGCCACGCAGGGCGAGGAACAGGGCCATCTCGCCGTGGTCGAAGAACGGGTTGCGGGCGGGGTCGAACTGCCTGGCCGCTGCGCTCAACAGCGGGGGAACCCAGTGCGGGTCGTCGCCGTAGATGGCCCACGGCAGGCGCAGGAACGCCTTGCGCTGCCCTGCGGTGTGAACGGCCGCGACCTCAACGGGGTGACCCACCGTCAGGCCTCCTCACTGGGCCTCCGCGGTGGCGGCGGCGGATGCGGGCTCACCCCCGTTGTGCTCGCCGTAGGCCGTCTCAAGGCAGTCAACGAGGTAGGTGATGTCGTCCGGCCCGTGAAGGGCCGTGGGGATGGCCCGGAGCACGGTGGTGCCTCGGGGCACGGCGGGATAGACGACGGCGCTGAGCCAGATGCCGTGCTCGCGGCGCAGGATGTCGGCCACGTGGAGGGCGCTGCTGCCGTTGAAGGTGATGGGGGTGATGGGCGACTGGGTGGCGCCGATCTCGAAGCCGCGCTCGCGCAGCAGGCTTTGGAGCATCGTGGCGTTGGCCCAGGCCCTGGCCCGGCGGTCGTGGGCCTCGCGCACGATCTCGAGCGACTTGAGGGTCGCTGCGACGGTGGCCACTGGGGCGGCCTTGGTGAACAGGATGGTGGGTGCCATGCACTGGATGTAGAAGATCACCGCCTCGTCGGCGGCCACGAACCCGCCGTAGGTGCCGAATGCCTTGCTGAAGGTGCCTGCGTGGACGTCGATGCGGTCCTCGACGCCGTGGAGCTCGGCGGCGCCGCGGCCGTTCTCGCCGAGCACCCCGTTGCCGTGGGCGTCGTCCACCAGCAGTCGGGCGCCGTAGCGGTCGCGCAGGTCGCAGATCTCGGGCAGGGGGGCGATGTCGCCCTGCATCGAGTAGACGCCATCCACGATGATGAGCTTCGCCTGCTCGGGGTCGCTGCTCTCGAGGACGCGCTCGAGGCTGGCGGGGTCGTTGTGGCGGAACCAGCGGATCGATGCCCCGGAGATCTTGGCGCCGCACACGAGGCTGGCGTGTGCGAGCTGGTCGAGGATCAGCAGGTCCCCGGGCTTCGCCAGGCACGCGACGGTGCCCATCATGGCGCCTGCGCCCATTGTGAAGGTGAGCGCGGCCTCGGTGCCCTTGAAGTCGGCGATCTGGCGTTCGAGCTCGAGATGGAGATCGCACGTGCCGGTGAGCCGCCGGGCGCCCATGGGCGCGCCGATGCCGTAGCGTGCCGTGTACTCGGCGGCGACGGCGCGCACCTCGGGATGGACGCTCATGCCCAGGTAGTCGTTCGTGCTGAACTGGAGCACCCGCCGCCCGTCCATCTCCATCCAGGGTCCGGCGTTGTCGATGGGCGAGACAGCGAAGAGCATGCGCTTCGCCACGGGCACCTCTTCGGGCGTAGCGACACGCTGCTTGCGCGGGAACTCCACGCACCGTTCGAAGATGTCGGCCACGTCTCCTCCTGCCTGCTTTCTGGAGCCTCGAGCTGCCGCCACGAGGCCAGCGCCTCGCCCTCTGGGCGACATACCATACCGATTTGGTGCCCTCCGCGCAAGTCCTGCGGTTTTTCCTCGGCGGCCGCTGCCGGCGTCAGCGTGCTTGCAAATGTGCCGCCTGTCGGTATCATCGGGCGCCGCGGAGTCTCACTGCCTTGTCTCAGGAGTGCTCATGGGCCTCATTCGCTGGTTCGCCCGTCAGGCTGTGGCCCGCCGGATGCGCCAGGTCGAGCGGTCATTGCAGGATCCGTCGGGGACTCAGGAACGCCTGCTGCTGCGCCTGGTGCGCGCGGCGCAGGGCACCGAGTGGGGCAAGGCCCACAGGTTCGCGGCCATCCGCTCGGCCCGCGACTTCCAGCAGGCGGTGCCCGTCTCGCGCTACGAGGACATGGCGCCGCTGTGGCACAAGGCATTCGACGGCGCCCGCGATGTCACCTGGCCCGGCCACATTCGCTACTTCACCAAGTCGTCCGGCACGACCACTGGGGCGAGCAAGCTCCTGCCCCTGTCCCGGGAGGCCATCCGGGCGAACGTTCGCGCGGGGGCGACCCTGGTCGGCCTCTGGGAGCGGCAGGCGCCCGAGGGCGATATCCTGGGCGGCCAGACCCTCTACTTCGGCAGCACGACGCACCTCGAGCCTCGCGGGTCGTGCTGGCTGGGCGACGCCAGCGGCATCATGGCGCGGCAGGTCCCCGTCTTCGCCTCCCGCTTCCGCCTCCCCGAGCCCGAGGTGGCGGCGCTCGATGACTGGGAGGAGAAGGTCGAGGCGGTCTGCACGCGCTATCTCCGCAATCCCATCCGCGCCGTGGTGGGGATGCCGATGTGGTCGATCATCCTCCTGCGGCGTCTGCTCGTCGTCGGCGACGAGCAGCTCGGGCATCCGATCCGCACCGTCCGCGACATCTGGCCGCATCTCCAGGTCTATGTCCACTTCGGCATGTCCTTCGAGCCCTACCGCCGGCAGTTCGGCGACGTGCTTGGCCCCGACGTGGTCTGCGTCAACACCTACTCGTCCTCCGAAGGCGGCATGAACGCCGTGCAGACCGACCCCGCGGACCCCGGGATGCAGCTTCTGCTCGACGAGGGGGCATTCTACGAGTTCGTGCCCGCCGAGGAGATCGGCAGCCCCGAGCCCACCCGGCTGACCCTCGACCAGGTCGAGCTCGGCTGCGACTACGGGGTCCTGCTCACCACGCTGTCGGGCATCTGGGCCTACGACGTGGGGGATCTCGTGCGGTTCACGTCGCTGTCGCCCCCGAAGATCGTGTTCGTGGGCCGCAGCCGGCTGGGGCTGAATGCCTTCGGTGAGCGGCTGATCCAGGAGGATCTCGACGGTGCCGTGGCGGAGGCATCGCGGGCCCTGGGCATCTCGGTCCGCAGCTACACCGTCACATCGTACTTCCCAACGGTCGCGCCCCCGTGCGGCGGGCATCTGTGGCTCATCGAATTCGACGGCCCCCCGCCGCCGATCGAGGCCTTCCTGGCTCGGTGCGATGCCTCTCTCCGGCAAGCCAGCGCCGACTACAGCAAGTACCGCACCGGCGATTACGCCATCGCTGCGCCGAAGGCCATCGTCCTCACTCCGGGCACGTTCTACGAGTGGGCGCGCCGCCACGGCAGGCTCGGCGGGCAGCACAAGGTGCCCTGCGTCCCATGGTCGCTGGAGATGGTCGAGGAGCTGAAAGGGATATCCGGAGAGCTTGCGGCGGCGCAAGAGGCCGGGTCCTGACGGCGCGGCGCCCACGCGGCCTCACTCAATCGGCGTTCGGGGCCGCGCCGAGGGGGCGTATCCACCCCTGGTCCGCGTACCACCGTGCCGTCTCCCGCAGGCCGTCCTCCAGCGACACCTTGGGACGGTAGCCCAGTTCCCGCTCGGCCTTTGCCCAGGTGGATGTCCAGCGAGGCTGGAGCGCATCGCGGACCTTGCGGCGGCAGATGATCTGGGGCTTCCCCGTCAGCGTCCACGTCAGCTCGCCCAGCTCGCCGATCAGTCGCGCCAGGAGGCCCGGGACGGCGAGTTGGCGCACGCGGCGGCCGAGTGCGGCTTCGAGTCCGCGGGCTACCTCGCGCCAGGTGTGCGTGCCGCTGCCAATGCAGTAGGTCTGGCCGACAGCCGTGTCGTGTGTGGCTGTCAGCCAGATGCCTTCGACGAGGTCGGCCACGTGGACCAGTGTCAGCTCCTTGTCGGCGCTGCCGAGGATCGGGCAGATGCCCAGACGCTGCGCCGTGCGGAAGAGGGTGACGAAGTTGGGGTCCCGCGGCCCATAGACCGCGGGGGGCCGCACGATCGTCCAAGGCATCCCGCCGCATCCGGCCACCAGGCGCTCGGCGGCGAGCTTGCTCGCGCCGTAGCCTGGCAGGGGGTGGGGCTCGGCCGTCTCATCGAGCGGCTCGGGTGTCGGCGTCGGGCCCGCGGCCGACTGGCTGCTCACGTAGACGAACCGCTGGAGGCCGTCGCAGGACCGCTCGATGGCATCGAGCAGGCGTCGGGTGTTCTCGACGTTGGCCTTCATGTATGCCTCGGGAGTGCGTTCCCGCGTCACCCCTGCGGCGTGGAAGACCGCGTGGGCGTCGGCCACCGCCTTGGCGAGGGCCTCGGTGTCCTCGAGTGGCGCGATCCGCGTCTCGACGTCCAGGCCCTCGAGCCACACCAGGCTGCTCGTCTGCCGCACGAGGCAGACCACCTCGAGTCCCTCGGCAACCAGTCGTTCGGCGAGATGGCTCCCGACGAACCCCGTAGCTCCAGTCACAACAGCCTTCACCGCTGACGTATCTCCCTGCATCGCATCGGCTTCTGACCGCCGCCAGTGAAGCAAATGGCGTGTGGCGAGTCAAGGCCACGGGTGGCGCGGGGAGGGGAGCGACCGCGGCGGGCAGGGCATGACCGGTGTGGGTGAGCTGGTGAGTGGTATGGGGCACTGCAAGGCTTTAACGCTTTAGCGCTTTAGCGCTAAACCGCTATCCGCCCTTTGGGAACCGAGCGCTGCCGGCCCCCACCAACCTTGCGTCCGTGGAGCGAACGGCTGACGATTCCGGCGGAGTAGCTCCCAAGCATCGCCCCACGGGTACAAGCTCGGTGGTGGCAGGAGTTGCCTGCATTGACGAAGGCCAGACGGGTGTAAGACGGTATAGCGCTATAGCGCTAAAGCGCAACGATCGCGTCACCCCTCCCCCCCCTCTGCGCGACAAGCCCACCATCACCTCCCCCCGCAGGCCCTGCGTCGCCCGATGGTTGCATTCGGCAACGCTTTGCGGTACCATGGCGAGGCGAACGGAGCCTGCCCCCTCGTGACGGCGTTCCGACTGATGCCTAAGCCCCTGATGCTCCTGATCGCTGCCGCTGCGCTTGCGGCTGGCGGTGAGGGTGAGCGTCCGCTGGTGCGGTGGGGCTTCGAGCATGGCACGGCACCGTGGCGGTCACCTGACTCGCGGATTTCCTGGAGCAAGAGGAAGGCCGCCGATGGCGGCTGGTCGCTGCGCATTGACGCCGGTTTCCCGCACCCCGCCTCGATCGTCCGGCCCGCGCATGTCGCCCTGGACCTGGCGAGCCGCATCGTCTACAACGCCTATGTCCCCGCTGACGCGCCGGCCTCGATCAAGACGGTGCTGTTCCTCAAGGACAAGGACGGCCTGTGGTTCCAGCACCTGCGGCAGGAGCCGCTCACTCCGGGGCGCTGGAACAGGGTGGCCGTGGATGTGAGTCGCCAGAGTCCGCTCCTGCGGCCTAGCGGGCATCACGGGCTGTGGACGCCGGTGGCCGCGCGGAAGATGAGCCTGGTGGGCATCAAGTTCTTCTGTGACGATGCCTACCGCGGCCCGCTCTATGTCGATGCCGTGACCGCCTGGCCCGCCAGGGAGGAGATGCCGCCGCTCCGCGTGCTGAATCTCCGCGAGAGCGCGTTCGAGGTGGGCCGCTACGAGAAGCTCGAGCTGACCTTCGACCTGAGCCGCGCCGTCACCAACCCGTTCGATCCCGCCCAGATCCGCATCGACGCCACGTTCGTTGGCCCCGACGGCCAGCCTGTGGTCGTGCCTGCCTTCTACTACCAGGGCTACGTCCGCCGCCTGGTCAGTGACCGCGAGGAGCTGGTACCGGTGGGCGGCGGGTGCTGGAAGGTGCGCTTCGCCCCCGTCGCCGAGGGCCCGCACAGCTACTTCCTGACCGTCCAGCACGGCGACGATCGCCTCGTGACGGGCCGGCGCACCTTCGCCTGCGTGGCGAGCCCGAGCCGCGGCTTCATCCGCGTGAGCAGGAAGGACCCACGGTACTTCGCCTTCGACGACGGCACGTGGTTCTACCCGATCGGCCACAACGTCCACAGCCCCAACGATGATACCCCCCGCGCCGCGAAGATCCAGCAGGGCCTGGGGGCCGGCGTCCTGCCGGACCGCGGGACGTACAGCTACGACTACCTGTTCGAGAAGATGGCCGCCCACGGCGAGAATTTCGCGGAGATCTGGATGTGCACCTGGTGGCTCGCTCTCGAGTGGACCGCCGACTGGCGTCACTATCGCGGCCTCACCGACTACAACCTCGAGCACGCCTGGAAGCTCGACTATCTCGTGGACCTCGCCGCACGCCACGGTCTCTACCTCCACTTGGTCATCGACAACCACGGCAAGGCTTCCACCTGGTGCGACCCCGAGTGGGAGGACAACCCCTACAACGAGCTCAACGGCGGCTTCCTGGCCAGCCCCGAGGACTTCTTCCGCAACCCCATCGCCCGCGAAATCTACAAGGAGCTCCTCCGATAC
>CAZDNN010000115.1:0-13751 GCA_964506385.1 uncultured Planctomycetota bacterium | reverse complement strand
CGCAAGGCAATCCTACCAGAATGTCGTCCCCGGGCTGACAACGCAACCGCCTCCCGGCAAATCGCCTCGCGAAGCTCACGCCATCCGCATAGAATAGGGGTAGTCAACTCCTGCCAGATGTCCGGAGAGAAACACGCCATGTTCCGCACCCGCAACTGCCCGTTGCTCACAGTCGCTGCCGCAATCGGTCTTCTCGCGTCCTCGGTGCAGTCTCCGCTGCTTGCCGGTGAGGCAGGGCCGACCGAGGTGGTCGCGGAGAAGCCGAAGCCTGGCACCGCCACCCCCGCTGCCCCCCAGGAGGAGAAGCCGAAGCCAACCCTGGACGGCGCACGCACGGCGATCGCCAAGGGCGACTACGCCGGCGGCCTCGAGGCGATCGAGGCGTTCCTGCCCAAGGCGAAGCCCGACGTCGCCCACAGCGCTCGCCTGCTCCGCCTCCAGGCCCTCCTCGAGACGGGTGAGTACCAGAAGGCCACCGACGAGGCGGCCGCGCTCGCGGACAAGGCGCCGAAGGATGCTGACGTCCTGACGGCTCTCGCCGAGGGCCTCATCGTCACGGGCCGGTATGACGAGGCTCGCGCCCGGCTGGGCAGCGCGCTCGAGGCGACGCCCGAGCATCTCAGAGCCCGCGTCCTGACCATCGAGCTCGCCGAGATCACCGGCGACAGACAGGCCATGGCGCAGCATGTCAGCTACTTCTTCGACCTCTACGCCAAGGGCAAGGCGAAGACGGCGGAGGCCCTGACCGCAACGGCCCGAGCGGTGCAGGACGAGGACGCCCACGGCGCCTGGCGCGCCTACCAGGAGGCCCAGCAGGCCGACAAGAGCTACATCCCCGCCTACATCGAGGCTGGCTTCCTGTGCCTGGAGAAGTACGCCTGGGGCTTCGCCCGCGAGAATTTCACCAAAGTGCTCAAGGCCAACCCGCAGCACGCCGTAGCCCACGCGGGCCTCGCGGCTGTGCTCCTGGCCAATAGCCGCTACAGCCAGGCGCTTCACGAGATCCAGGCCGCGCTCAAGACCAATCCCCGCCTGCCGCTCGCCCTCCATCTGAAGGCTTCGCTCTTTGCCGCCGAGCAGAAGCACGACGCGAGCCTCGCCGCTATCCAGGCCGCGCTCGAGGTCAATCCCCGCAATCCCAGGACCCTGTCGCTCCTGGCCGCTCACCACGAGGCCGTCGGCAATGCTACGGAGCGGGAGAAGGCGATCCAGCGGGTCCTGGCCATCAACCCCCGTTACGCCGACGTCTACATCGAGCTCTCCCTCGCCAGCCAGCGTCTGCGGAGGGCGCCCGCCGCCATCGCCTGGGCGCGGAAGGCTATCAAGCTGCGGCCAGGCTACTGGCACGGCTATTACCTCGCGGGGATGAACCTGGTCCGCTCCGGCGAGGAGAAGGAAGGCTACCAGCTCCTCGAGCGCGCCTTCCAGCTCAACCGCTTCAACATCTGGGCGCGCAACACACTGACCGTCCTCGACCGCGACATCAAGAAACACGAGTTCGTCTATCACCAGACACCCCACTTCTTCGTCAAGCTCGACCAGCGGGAGGACAAGGTCCTTTGGCCCTACCTCGATCTGCTTCTCGAGCCCATGTACGAGCGGTTGACGAAGAAGTACGGGTTTGAGCCTGTCGGCCCGACCATGTGCATGGGGAAGGTGCTCGTGCTGCTGTATCCCCAGCACTCGGAGTTCTCGGCGCGGACCACTGGCCTGCCGGGCCTGAGCGCCCTGGGCGCCTGCCTCGGCCAGGTGATCACCATGCCGAGCCCAGCCTTCGCGCGGCGGCGGCCCCAGGGCGCCTTCAACTGGAAGCAGGTGCTCATCCACGAGTTCGCCCACGTCGTCACCCTCCAGAAAACCAGCTATCACATCCCACGGTGGTTCACCGAGGGCATCAGCGTGTGGGAGGAGGACGACACCCGCGTCCAATGGGACCAGATTCTCGCCTACGGCGTGGACAACGGCAAGCTGCTGCCTCTCGAGGACTTCAACCGCGGCTTCACCCGCCCGACGTTCCCCCAGCAGGTGCCGCTCAGCTACTACCAAGCCTTCCTGATCACCCGCCACCTCGACCAGACCTACGGCCGCGATGCCCTACTGAAGCTCCTCGGCCTGTTCAAAGCCGGCAAGCAGACCGCGGAGGCCCTCCCCGCCGCCACGGGCAAGCCGCTCGCCGAGCTCAACGCCGAGGCCCTCGCCGTCGTCCGCGACTACGCCAAGCCCATCCGCCGGGCGACACGGGTCAGCAAGAAGGAGCTCGAAGAGCTCGAGAAGAAGGCCAAGGAGGACGCCAAGAACGCCGAGCTGTGGGCCAAGATCGCGGTCGGCCGGCTCCAGGCCCGCAAGCCCAAGGAGGCGAAGGCCGCCGCCGCGAAGGCGGCAGAGCTCGATCCCAAGCTGGCCCGCGCCCACGGCATCCTCGGCTTCATTGCCTACGCCGTCGAGAAGGACTTCGATGCGGCCATCAAGCATTACGAGGCCGCGAAGGCAGCCGACGCCGACTACTTCCCCGCGCGCCTGTACCTCGGGCTGCTCAACAAGGACGACGACCCCGCGGCCGCCATCATTGAGCTCGAAGCCGCCCGGAGGCTCGCCCCCCGCTTCGTCCAACGCGGCCGCAATCCCTACCGCCTGCTCGCCGACCTCTACGCCGAGAAGGGCGACGCTGCGAAGGCCATCGCCACACTCCGCGAGCTCTGCAAGCTCGACTCCAACGATGCCGGTGCCCGCATCAAGCTCGCCGAGCTGCTCACCGAGGAGGGCCAGCACGCAGACGCCGCAGCCTGCTACCTGGACTCCATCTACATCAACCCCTTCGACCCCAATGTCCACATGGCCGCCGCGAAGGCGTACGAGCGTGCCAAGGACCCCGCCCAGGCGGCCCGCGAGTACGGCGTCGTCCTGGCGATGGAGCCCAAGGACCTCAAGGCCCTGATCGGCCACGCCCGCGCCCTCGCCGCAAGCGGCCAGAAGGCCGCCTGCCGCAAGGCCCTCGCCGCCATCCGCGCTCTCGACCCCGACAGCGATGCCGCCGCCGAGATCGAGAAGTCGCTGGAGAAGTAGAGAGCCTACGAGGCCATGAAGGAACGGGACTCACGGACGGTCCTCGGGAACGTCGGGAGCAGAGACCCGGATGGGAAGGAGGGCGCACGCGAGGGTGTCAGCCAGGTGGGTCCGCGTCTTCTTCGAGGTGCTGGAGCAGGGCTTCCAGTGCGGAGATGAGCGGCGGGAGGTCCTCGGTAAGCGCCTTCCAGACTTGCTCGGGGTCGATGGCGAAGTATGCGTGCACCAATCGATTCCGCATCGCCACAATCTCCCGCCACGGGATGTCGGGCGAGAGCTCTCGAGTCTGGGCGCTCACCCGCGCTGCCGCCTCACCGATGATCTCGATTCACTTGACCAGGCCCAACGCCCAGACGTGATCGGTTTCCAGATCCGCGCGGCTGCGCGTCTCGGCCGAGGCCATCGCCTCCCTGGCCGCCTCCAGCATGTGCTGGACACGGATCCTGTCATCGAGCAACATAGTGCTCCTCGCACGTCCGCAGCACGTCGTCCCTGAAATGGCGGCTGAGCTCCCGCGGCGTCCGCAGGTCCACGGTCCTCCCGAGCATCTCGGACAACTCGAGCTCCAGAGCCGCCATGCGCAACAGCCCCGGCGTTCGCCCGGGCTCGAACTCGACGAGGATGTCCACGTCGCTCTCCGGCCCGAACTCGTCGCCAAGGATGGACCCGAACAGGGAGAGCCTGCGCACGCCGTGCCGACGGCAGAACGCCGCGATCTGGTCCTCAGGCAGCTCGATCCCGTGATGCGCCATCGTCTACCTCGACCGCTTCATCCCAGCGGCATCCTCCCGCTGGGCCCTATTGTCGCGCCCCCGTCCCTGGTGTCAAGGGCATTCGGCCGCACGGCGCACGGTCAGTAAGCCAGCATCATCCGCACGGCCCCATCCCCATCGGCCTCGAAGTCGTGCGCATACTCCGCGCCCCGCTGCGGCGTCGGCGGCGCGATGTCCACCCAGGTGGCACGATAGCCGTTGTGGGCCTTCTCGCCCTTGACCTTCGTCCAGCGGAAGGTGAAGGAGACGGGGCGGCCGGCCCTATCGTTGACGGTGATGCGCTTCTCCAGGCTCGCGGCGTTCTGGGCCTGGTAGAAGGCGGGGTCGTCGTACTCGAGCCAGATGCGGCCCGGCTTGCCCTCGCGGTCGAAGCGGCCGTGGACGAGCAGGGCGCCCTCCCCCTCCGTCTTCAGCCGCCACGTCTGCTGCTTCCCACTCACGTCGGCGGGCTTCGCGTCGGGGAAGCGGATGGTGCAGTGCTTCAACTCGACGGGGTAGGCGGGCCCGACCCGCCGCCAGGAGCGGACGTAGTCGATGCTGAAGGTCGAAGGCAGGTTCTTCGGGTCGGGCAGGCCGAACCACTTGGGCATCGTCTCGCTGTCGAAGTTGAGGGTCAGCGGCTGATGCCAGTGGGTGTTTGGGAGGGTGTGGACGGCCTTCCCGTCAACGAAGTAGCGGAGCTGGTCGGGGTCCCACTCGAGTGCGTAGACGTGGAAGTCGTCGGCGAGCCGCCAGGGGGCACTCCATTTCCCGCCCTTCGCCCAGTGGCGATCGGGGTTGACCAGGGTGTGGAAGACGTGGGCGTTCATGTGCACGGTGTGTGCGTGCTTGGGATGGCCGGCGCCCATCTCGAACATGTCGATCTCGGTCCAGATCTCAGGCGTGCCGTCGTAGAACCAGAAGGCGCTCGAGCCCTTGGAGTCCATGGCGCGGCATCGGATCTCGAAGTAGCCGTAGCGTACCTTCACCTTGCTCTTGACGGCGGCGGACGTGAAGGTGTGGTAGCCCTCAGGCAGGTTCGGCAGCTCCTCGGCCTTCATCGTCAGATGGAGCTTGCCGTCGCGGACCGTGACGTTGCCCGTGTGGAACCAACCGGGCTTGCGGCCCTTCCACTGAGGGTTGCGCGGGTGCCACTTCGTGGCGTCGAGCTCCGTGCCGCCGAACTCGTCGCACAGCTCGGCGATCGGCTCCCAGATCCCTTCCTTCGGCAGATACCGGGGGGGAGGCATCTTCCTCACGGCTAGCTCCTTCGGCAGGCAGGCCTGGCAAGCCAGGCCGAGCAGGGGGATCGCCAGGCGAATCAGTACCGGTCGGTTCATGGCACTTACTCCACGGGGAGGTCGATCGCCTTCGGGGCGTCCATCGTCACGGTCGCCCTCGCCGTCTTCCCGCCCTTGGCGGCCATGACGGCGTGAGGCGTCAGGGTCTGTCTGCCGTCGGGTTGCTGGGTGTACTGGAGCAGCTCGGCGCGAACGATGCCCTTCGCGTCGGCCTCGGCGGCGAAGACCTGCTTTCCCGCCTTGTCGGTGATCGTGACGACTGCGCCGGGCGCCGTCTTGACCGTGAGGGTCCAACCAACCGAGAAGCCGCGCTCGCCCGTGCCGATGAACCTGGCCTTGTCGTAGCCTGCGTCGCCCTCGAAGGCCGAGTCGATGAAGACGCTGCCGGCGTTGGGCCAGTGCCAGAAGCCGCACTGGACGAGTCGGTAGCGGTCGAGGTCGCCGGTGCGGACGAAGGTGTTGCGGACGAACCGCGCGTTGTTGCCCGCGCCGTAGTTCTCGCCGAGCAGGACGTGGCAGAAGTTGGAGATGATGCGGTTGTCCTCGAACAGGCCGGGGGCGACGTCCTTCTGCGGCTTGCCGCAGACGACGATGGCGCCGCGCCGGTCGGTCGCGTCGTTCTGGGCGATGGCCTTGATGACGTTGCGGCGGAAGGTGACGTTCGTGATGTGCTTGTCGGGGCAGAACCAGACGCCGCGGACCATCCCGCCGTCGCGGCCCTTGGTGATGAACACGTTGTCGGCGTACTCGATGTTCTCGCCGCCCCAGGTCACGCGGACGCAGTAGGCGCCGCTCTGCGCGCCGTACTCCGCCCAGCGGGTCGAGGGCTTGTGGGCCTGGAGGTGGATGAAGTTGCGGTGGACCTTGATGTCGGCGACGCCCTTCGAGACGGTGCCGATGCCGATGGCGAGGTAGCCGCGGCCGAAGATCCGGTTCCCGCGGCACAGGGCGCCCTGGGTGGCGTAGTACATGATGCCGAAGGCGTTGGTGCAGCAGCTATCGACGTAGATCTCGTTGTGGGCGTACTCGGAGCCGTTCTTGCCGGTCAGGCCGCGCTGGCGGACGCGCTTGAGCAGGTTGTGGTGGATGCGAGGGACGCCGACGATGCCCTGGATGCCCTGGTGGCGGTTGGTCACGGCGGTGCCCTTGTCCACCACGACGTTGTGGTGCACCTCGTAGTCGGGGCCGTACGAGAGGTGCATGCCGCAGAGCTGGCTGCCGTGGTACTCGACGGTGACGCCGGCGATCTCGCCCGTGCAGCCGCCGTAGGACGCGATGGGGCTGAAGCCGATGCCGTGGGCCTCCCCGCCATCGCTCCCCGCGCCCTGGCGGATGGTGCCGTTGAGAATGCGGACGTTCTTCAGCCGCCGCTTCGCGACGCGCACGCCGACGGCCGACCTGTCGAGCCAGGTCCAGGCGTTGCCCTCGATGGGGCCCATCGGCTTGTTGTCGTAGACGACGGTGTGGCTGCCCAGGTCGAGGGTCACGTCGCCCGAGCGGATCTCGAAGGCCGTCCCGTCCGCCGTCACGTCCTGGGTGAGCACGTACGTCCCTGGCTTGTCGAGGACGAAGGGCGGGCCGCTGACGGCGCCGGGGATGGCAATCGCCGCGTCGGCTCTCGCGGTCATGAACGTCTCGCCTTCCGACGCAAGCCGGTTGCCGCGCTCGTCCACCGAGACGGGGCGGTAGTGGTATGTCGTGCCCGGCTTCAGGCCCCGCAGGGTGTGGATGTGCAGGTAGAAGGGACGCTCGGGCTCTGCCGTCCTCCGCCCATAGTCCGTCGTCTCGCCGAACTCGACCCAGCCCTTCGCCGGGAGATTCGTCTCCCAGGCGATGCAGGCCGAGCGGGCCGAGACGTGCCGCCACGAGCCGTCGTCGAGCATCTTCAGCTCCTTGCCGAAGTGCTCGTAGGCCAGCGGCTCCTTCTCGGCGCCGAACTCGGCGATGCAGAAGCGGTTGAACTCGCCGTAGACCTGCTGCGGCGTCTCCCCTGCGGTCGCGCCCGCAGCGGCCAGGAGGCCGACGCACAGACAGGGGGCGTAGAGACGTGCCGTCCGTCGCATGGGCGTGCCCTCCGTGCCGGCCGAAATGCGATGCCTGGGCAGCATACCACACGGCACCCGGGCGCGCCACCGCTCATGCGCCGGCGGCCGGCCCGCCGGAAGCCGCGCTGACCGACAGGGCGGCGCGGGGCGCTTCGTCATGGTGGAGGGGATGGATCGGCGGCAGGCCCGGGCTCGAGGGCATTGCGGATGGCCTCGGCCACCAGCTCGCGGTCCACGGTCCGGCGCCCGCCTTTGTAGGCCGCGAACAAGGCGGCGTCAGCGACGATGTTGACCAGGCGCGGCACGCCCTCCGAGCGCTCGGCGATCAGCTCGACGGCGTGGCGGCTGAAGGGCAGGACCTGGCGGCCCGACGCCCGGGCAAGCCGGTGCGCGATGTAGGCCGCGACGCCCTCGCGCGTCAGGGGCTCGAGCCTGCACGTCTCGCCGACGAACGCCTCCAGCGGGGGGCCGGCCAGGCACTCGAGCAGGTCTGGGCCACCGGCGAGCAGGGTCCGGGTGGCGACGCGGGCCTCCTGGGTGCTGAGAAGCTCGGGGAGCGCGTCGAGGAGCCGGCTGCACGAGGTCTCCGCATCGTCCGCCAGGATGGCGACGAGGATGTTGCGGCGGCGCAGCTCGGCCGCGGCGGCGGGCCAGCGCGCCAGCGGCGCGTCCCCTTCGCCGGGCAGCGCGCCATGGAGCTCCGTCGCGCGGGCGAGCGCGGCCGCAACCAGGTCGCCGAGAGACCATTCCTCCATCCCGGGCCACACGATGACAGGCTCAGGGCGGCGGTAGGCCAGCTCCCGGGCCAGGCACGCCACCAGCAGGGTCTTCCCCGAGCCTGGCGGCCCGGTCACGGCGGCCAGCGGCAGCCGTCCGCGCAGCCAGCGCCGGAGCGCCCGCAGCGCCGGCCCGTGGCTGCCACCGCGGAACAGGTAGTCGGGATCCGGGGTGAGACGGAACGGCACGTCGTCGAGGCCGAAGTAGCCCGCGTAGCTGGTTGAGGCGCCCGCCGGCCGCTGGTCGTCGGGCGGCGGGACCAGGCGGCTGCCGGGCTCGTCGGGGAAGATCAGCTCCGTCGAGTGCTCCACCGCCAGATCGAGATCCGCCCTGTCTCCCGTCGCGTCCTGATCGGGCTTGGCGGGACGAAGCACCAGCCGGACGCCCCCGAGGGTCAATGCGGTCCCTGCCCCCACGTAGCCGCGGTGGATGCGCCGGCCGTCCACGCACGTGCCGTTGCTGCTGCGGAGGTCCACGACCAGTGCGGCGTCGTCGGGCCGGCCGCCGCACAGCGCGATCGCCAGATGGAGTTGGGAGACGTAGGGGTCCGACAGCTTCACATCGGCGAGCTCGTGGCGGCCCACCACCAGCACGGAGCCGGGACGCAGCGCAGCCGCCGGCGCCTCCTCCTCCTCGTCGCGCCAGAGAGCGAAGCGCGTGGGGCCGGACGGCTCCTCCGCCAACGGCTCGTCTGGCTCCGCTGCCTCGACCAGCTCGAGGTCGAAGGGGCCGATGGACACAACGTCGCCGATCCGCACCCCGCCCTTGTGCCACGGCCGGCCGTTCACCCGCGTGCCCTCATCGCTCCACGCATCGAGGAGCGCGAAGGCATCATCCCGCTGGCTGGGAACCAGCAGGCAGTGGATCGGCGAGACGTCAGGGTGGTCGAGAATCACATGGCTGACGACCGAGCGGCCCAGGACTGTCGCGGCGTCGGGCCGGACCGGGAATCGCTCCCCTTCCCGTGGTCCAGTCTTGAGTTGAAGGTCCGCTGCCACCCAGCCGCCCCCATTCCCCATGCATCCGCCCGCCACGGCCCGACCGCCACCGCCCTGGGCGTATCGTACCTCCCCCTGTGCCGCGCGTCAAGCGAGTCGGCCACACGGCAACGTCGAGTTCCGCCTCGACGTCAAGGGCAACCCAGCGGAGCTGTAGCCGATTGGCGCGGGAGCGGCCCGGCGCGTATCATATCGACCGTGCGGGACGTGCTGCGTGCTGAAGATCGCGCCAGAGCACTGAGATGGAGCAAACTCATGCGCAGGCGGCAATTCCTCGAAGCTGCCGCGGCAGCCGTAACGCTCGGGGCCTCCGCGCGGCGTGGCGCAACCGCGGAACAGCCGCGTCGGAAGCCCAACTTCATCGTCATCTTCACCGACGACCAGGGCTACCAGGACCTCGGCTGCTTCGGCTCGCCCCAGATCCGCACGCCGCGGATTGACGAGCTGGCGCGCGAGGGCATCCGCTTCACCAGCTTCTATGCCCAAACCGTCTGCGGCCCGTCCCGAGCCGCGCTGATGACCGGCTGCTACCCCCTCCGCGTCGCGACCCTCGGCAACCGCGTCGAGGTCCATCCCCGCCTCCATCCCAGGGAAATCACCATCGCCGAGATCCTGAAGGGCGAAGGCTACGCCACCGGCGCCTTCGGCAAGTGGGACCTCGCCGGCCACAGCCAGACACGCTTCGCACCCAGGCTCCTGCCCACGCACCAGGGCTTCGACACCTTCTTCGGCACCCCAACCAGCAACGACGCCGTCGTCCACCTCTATCGCGACGACACGCTGGTCGAGAAGAAGGCAGACATGGCCACCCTCACGAGGCGGTACACCGACGCGGCCGTCGCCTTCATCAAGGCCAATCGCGACAAGCCCTTCTTCTGCTACGTGCCGCACACCATGCCCCATACGCGGCTGGCCGCCTCGGAGCAGTTCCGAGGCAAGAGCAAGCGGGGGCTCTACGGCGACGTGGTCGAGGAGATCGACTGGAACGTCGGGCGCATCGTGGATACCGTGAAGGAGCTGGGCCTCGCCGGCCGCACCTACATCCTGTTCATGAGCGACAACGGCCCGTGGCACATCAAAGGCCCCCACGGCGGCTCAGCCGGGCCGCTCCGCGGCGCGAAGACCTCGACGTGGGAGGGCGGCCTGCGGGTGCCCTGCGTCATCTGGGCGCCCGGCCGCGTCCCCGCAGGCAGGGTCTGCGACGAGATCGCCTGCACCATGGACCTGCTCCCCACCCTCGCCAGGCTCGCGGGCGCCAAGCCGCCGGCCGACCGCGTCATCGACGGCCACGACATCGCGCCGCTCATCCACTGCGAGCCCGGAGCGAAGAGCCCGACCGACGCCTTCTACTACTACCAGCACACCCACCTCCAGGCCGTCCGCTCGGGGCGCTGGAAGCTCCATCTGCCCCGACCCGCGAACCCGCCATGGACCCCCAACTGGGCCAGGCACATCGCCGCCACGGATGTCATTGCGATCGAGGCGCCCATGCTCTTCGACCTGGAGACGGACGTCGGCGAGCAGCGCGACGTCGCCGCCGCGCATCCCGACGTCGTCCGGCGCCTGCTCGCGCTGGCCGAGCGCGCCCGGGACGACATCGGCGACTACAATCGCGTCGGTCGCAACGCCCGGTTCTTCGACCATGGCCCACGCCGGCCCGATATCAGGCGGAAGTAGCTCGCAGGCAGGCCCGTAGGGAGGGTGCAGCCGGGCTACTCCGGCAGCGGGTCGTAGGCCCTCGTCCCGTTGCGGATGGCCTCGCGGTTGCGGGCCTCTATTTCCCCTCGGTGCTGACGCGGAGGCCCTCGAGGATGCTGCCGTCGGGCTTGACGATGCGCAGGCAGAAGGCCCAGTGGCCAGAGTTGTCCACGATCTTCATCAGCAGCTTGTTCCAGCCCTTCTTGAGGTGGGCTTTCGCCTTGTCCTCGCCGGGCCGGCAGGGGCGGTTGGCGTTATTAGCGTGTGCGAGCTTGTCGCCGACCCACATCTTCACGCCGTCGTCGCTGCCGATCTCGAGGCGCACGTCCTGGTCCTCGGGTGAGAAGACGAAGGTCTTCACGTAGGCGGCGCGGTTGTCGCCATTGGCGATGGCCTGGTCGAGGTCGATGACCTGCGGGCCGACGCCCTTGGTCAGCAGCTTCCACTCGACATCCTCGTCGCCCTTCTCGGGCGGGTAGGCGGTCTTCCAGCGGTCACCGTCGGTGTAGGGGCCGGCGCCGAGCCAGGTGCGGATGAAGCCGATATTCTTGTCCATCTCGTTGATGACGCCCTGGGCCTGCTTGCGCAGGCCGGCGTTCTTCGAGGAGGCGATGAGCTTCTTGAGAGCGGCGCGGGCCTCGGTGGGGGCCGTGTCACGGCAGTTGCCAGCGATCTTGACCATGGCCGACTCGGCCTCGGCCCGTACGGCGTCGGTGGCGAGCAGCGGCTCGACGAGCTCGAGCGCCTCGATGCTCCTGGCGCTCGACAGGCCGCCGAGCACCGACTTCTTCTCATCGACCGTGGTGGCCTGCCCGAGCGCCTGGCGGTACATGGCCATGCCCTGGGAGCTGGACCGCTCGGCGACGAGGTTGGCCATGCGCATGTAGCCGCGGAAGGCCAGCACCTTGTGCACCTTGTCCGTGGCGGTCTTGATGACGCGAAGGAGGTCGGCGGCGGGCGCGGCGTCGGGCCAGTCGCTTAGGGCGCGGACCGCGGCCGTGGCGACATCCGCCTCCCTCGCGCCAAGCTGCCCGCGGACGGCGGCCAGGGCCTTCTCGCCGCCAAGCCTGCCCAGCACTGCCAGGAGCCGCACCTTGACGCCTGGCTTCGCGCGCCCGAGGCCGGCCACGATGGGCTCAGCGCGGCTCTCGATGTCACTGACGCGGCGGGCTGTGGCTGAGAGGGCTTTCTCAAGAGCGGATTGCTCCGAAGTGCTGGCCGCCGACAGCAGCAGGTCCACGATGGGGGCCAGCTCCTTCTCGCCGGCCGTAGCCTCGAGGCCCTTGCAGGCGGCCTTGCGGACCGCCTCGTCCTTGTCGCGGGCGGCCTTGAGCATGAGGGGAGCCATGGACTTGTCTGCGCGGGTGGCGAGCACGCTGAGGATGCCTGCCCGCAGGGCGGGGTCGCGGGCGTCGAGGAGCTTGCCCATGGCCTCGGCCACGCCGTCGCCCTTAAGGCGGTTGAGACTGCTGGTCGCCGCGTCGCCGACGGCGCCGCCCTTGGAGACGAGCCGGGCCAGTGGCTCGACGCTCGCGGCGTCGCCGATGACGCCGAGCGCGCGAATCGCCGCTACGCGGATCCCCTCGTCCTGGCTCGCGAGCAGCCCCCGCACGGCGGGCGCCGCGGCGCTGTCCCTGCGGTCGGTCAGCACGTCGATGAGCCTGGCCTGCGCCTCGGCAGGCATCGTGGCGAGCGCGGATGCGAGCGCGGCGGTCACCTCCTTGCCTTCGAGCTCGATGGCGAAGCGGGTGGCGGCCTGCGCCAGGTCAGCCTCTTCGCCGCGCATCAGGCTCAGCAGCGTAGGAACGGCGCGGGCCTTCTCCGCGCCCACCAGCCCGCGCAGGGCGGCAATGCGGATCATCCGCGGGTTGCCCTTGGCGAAGAGCTTGCGGTAGACGCTCGCCGCAGCCTCGGCGTTGCCCTTCGCAAGGGTCTTGTCCGCACACCGCAGAGAGGCGTCGGCCCATTCGGTGCGCAGCTCTCCGCCGACGCTCGCCCTCGCGAGCGCCTCAGCCGCTTCGGAGCTGCCGATGCGCCCGAGCGCGTGGACGGCCGCCCGCGCCAGCCCGGCGTCGTTGGCAGCAGTCAGCTTCGCCACCGCCGGCACGGCCTTCGGGTCCCCCCTCTCGCCAAGGGAGGTGACGATGCCGATCTTGAGCTTGCCCTTCGTCTTGCCGAGGGCGTCGAGCAGCGCGGCCGTCGCCTCGGGGGCAGGCGAGTGCTGGAGCGCCCAGCGGGCCATGTGGGAGAGCTTCTCGTCGGTCAACAGCTTCGCCAGCTCGGGCACGCAGGCCGAGGAGCCGGCCTTCCGGAGCAGACGGCAGACGAGCTGCTTGCTCGCCTGGGTCGCGCGGGGGTTGGCCAGTGCCTTGAGCAGCCTGGCTTCGACGGCGCGGAGCGCAGCGGCGTCGGCGGCGTCGCGGATGTCATTCTCGATGGCGAAGGGCACGGCGCGGCCGTCGCCCCAGTCGTAGCTCACCAGGTCGTCATAGACGTCGCCCGACGCGACAGCGGCAACCAGCAGGCAGGCCGCAACGGCCAGGCTCATCACGGTGGGTCGCATTCGACATTCTCCTCGTGGCTTCACGGGTTACGGCTCAGAGCTGCCAGGGCTCGCGGTAGGAGCGGCCGAGCAGGGCGCTGGCGCCGGGGTCGTCGAGGATCTCCTCGGTGTCGGGGTTGAAGCGGATCTTGCGTCCTGTGAGCATGGCGATCTCGCCGAGCAGGCCGACGCTGATCGAGCGGTGGCCGATCTCGGCGGGGCAGATCGTCTCCTTGCGGCTGAGCACGCAGTCGATGAAGTTGCGCTTGTGGCCGCCGCTGCGATAGAGCTGGATCTCGTCGGGGCCGATCTTCTCGCGGAGCAGGCTCTTCGGCTCGGCGTCGATCTGGCCACGCTTGACGTAGACCCAGCCACGCTCGCCGATCCACTTCGTGCCCTGTCGGTTCTTCTGGTTGTGGGTCACGTTGATCTCGACGCCCGTCCTGTACTTGCACGTGAAGTCGTACTGGATGGGCACGTCGTAGAGCTTGCTGTCGGGGTAGACGCCCTTGCCCTCGATCTCGATGGGGCCGGTGCGGTCGAGGCCGAGGCCCCAGTGGGCGATGTCCACGTGG
>CAZDNN010000114.1:0-13869 GCA_964506385.1 uncultured Planctomycetota bacterium | reverse complement strand
CGATGAAGGGCACAATCCCCTCGGGCGGCACCTTGGTGTGGTACGTGTGGGCACGGTAAGAGGCCGAGCCTTTCGACGCCACAATGTCCTCGGGCGCCCCCGCCCTCCCCTTCCGCCGGCGGGCGCGGCGTCCTGCGACGAACTCCGCAATCGACGGATTCGCCGCTGTCGTGTAGACCGGTGGTGCGCCCAGCTCAGGCGCGCGGTACTTCGTCCTCATTCCTCTTCTCTGTGCTTCTGTGGCTATGGCGTCCCCGCGGCAGCCACGCGCTCGCGGAGGTGGGTGTGGCGGTCACGGATGCGGGCGTTGCGGACGGCGATGGCCACCGCCTTATGGCTGCCGACGAGAACGACGAGGCGCTCGCCGCGGGTGACGGCGGTGTAGAGCAGGTTGCGCTGGAGCATCATGTAGTGCTGCGTCAGCAGGGGGACGACGACGGCGGGGTACTCGCAGCCCTGGCTCTTGTGGACGGTGATGGCGTACGCTGGGACGATCTCGTCGAGCTCGGCGAGGGTGTAGGCCAGCTCGCGGTCGTCGATCCGCACGATCACCTGGTTCGCCGCAGGGTCCGCCGCCACGACGCGGCCCATGTCGCCGTTGTAGACGTCCTTGTCGTAGTTGTTGCGGATCTGCATGACCTTGTCGCCGACGCGGAAGGTGCGCGAGCCGAGGGTGTGGCGCTCGCCCGCGGGGTTCAGGCGTTCCTGGAGCCGTGCGTTGAGGCTCTGGGCGCCGACGGCGCCGCGGTGCATGGGGGCGATGACCTGGATGTCGTCGATGGGGTCGAGGCCGTACTTGGCGGGGAGCCGCTCGGCGCAGAGGTCGAGGATGGCGTCGGCCGCTGCGTCTGGGTCGTCGCGGCGCAGGAAGAAGAAGTCGCGGAGGGCGTCGCCCGGCCTGCGCGTGAGGTGCGGCATCTCGCCGGCGTTGATGCGGTGGGCGTTGATCGTGATGAGGCTGTTGGCCGCCTGGCGGAAGATCTCGGTGAGACGGGCGACGCTCGCGACCCCTGAGGCGATGAGGTCGCGCAGCACGCAGCCCGGCCCGACCGAGGGGAGCTGGTCCACGTCGCCGACCAGGATGAGCAGGGTCTGCGGCTGGAGGGCTCGCACAAGGTGATACGTGAGCAGGACGTCCATCATCGAGGCCTCGTCAATGATGGCGACGTCGGCGGGGAGCGGGTTCTGTTCGTTGACGTCGAAGGCGTTGGTGCGCGGCTGGTACTTGAGGAGCCTGTGGATGGTCGATGCCTCGGCGCCTGTGGCCTCAGCGAGGCGCTTGGCCGCTCGGCCGGTCGGCGCGGCCAGTGCGACGGTGAGGCGGCGGGCCGCGAAGATCTCGACGAGGCATCTCACGATGGTGGTCTTCCCGACGCCCGGTCCGCCGGTGATGACCGTGAGCTTGCTCGTCACGGCCTGGCGGATCGCCCCCTCCTGGCCTGGGGGCAGCGTCATCCCCGTCTGGCGCTGGACCCATCGCAGGGCCGCATCGGCGTCAATGGGCGGGAAGGCTGGGTCGGCCTCCGCCAGTTGCCGCAGGCCGCGGGCAACGCCCGTCTCGGCGGCGTAGAGCGCGGGCAGGTATACCGGGCAGTCGGCCAGCCGGTCGTCGCGGACGAGCTTCTGCGTCTGGATCTGCCGCTCGAGGGCGCGCTCGACTGTCTCGCGAGGCAGGTCCAGCGCCTGGCAGGCGGCCTCGACGAGCTGCTCCTGCGGCACGCAGACATGGCCGTCGTCGCCGAGCTGCTGGAGCGCGTAGACCACTCCGGCCCGCGCGCGCTCGGGCGCGTCGTGGCCGATGCCCATGGAACGCGCGATGCGGTCGGCTGTGCGGAAGCCGATGCCAAAGACATCCGCCGCGAGGCGGTAGGGGTTGTCGCGGACGATGGAAGCGGCGGCAGCGCCGTAGACCCCGAAGATCCTGGCGCCGAAGGTGGGCGAGACCCCGTACTGGCTGAGGAAGACCATCAGCTCCCGCAGTCCCTTCTGCTCGGCGTAGGCCTGGACGATCTCCTGCTGGCGCTTCGGGCCGATGCCATCCACCTCGCGCAGCCGCTCAGGCTCGTGCTCGATCACCTCGAGCGTGCGGTCGCCGAACGTACGGACCAGGCGCTTGGCCAGCTCTGGCCCGATGCCCGGCACCAGGCCCGAGCCGAGGTAGCGCTCGATCCCCGCCGACGTGGTCGGGGTGACGACCTGGTAGTGCTCGACCTCGAACTGGCGACCGAAGCGCTTGTGGACGGCCCACCGCCCCTCCAGGCGCAGCAGCTCCCCCTCCTTGAGCTCGAGCAGCTTGCCGACGATGGTAACCAGTTCGCGCCGCCGCTCCTGGTAGAGGCGCGCCACGGTGTAGGTGCCGTCGGGCGACTGGTAGACGATGCGCTCGACGACGCCCTGAATGGCCTCCAACGGCTCGGATGCAGTCATGAGCGGCTCCAGGGGCGGGTTCCGAGGGGATTATAGCTCCGCACGGGCCCCCAGTCAAAGGGGCCGCCCAGCGGCCTGCGCCGCCGCCTGCGTGCCCGGCGGCGTCCCCGCGACAGGGGAAGCGAACTTGACGGGGGCGGCGATTCCGGCATAATACGCTCTGCGATGGCAGTGGCTCGCCGCCGTGGCGATCTGGCTACACAATGCTGCAAGCAAGGAGAATCGTCGTGAGGGTCATCAAGGTTGGCACGAGCGAGGAGATGGGCGCGGTCGCCGCACAGATCATTGCGGAGCGGATGCGCGCCAAGCCACACTTCGTCCTCGGCCTCGCCACAGGCGGCACCCCCGAGACTACCTACGCCGAGCTGGCCCGCCTCCATGCCGAAGCGGCGCTCGACTTCTCGACGACCATCACCTTCAACCTCGACGAGTACGTGGCCCTGCCGATCGAGCACCCCGAGAGCTATCGCTCCTTCATGAACACCAGGCTCTTCGACAAGGTGAACATCAATAAGGCCAACACCCACGTGCCCGACGGCAACGCCGAGGACGTGGATGCCCACTGCCTCGAGTACGAGCTGTGGATCGAGGACGTGGGCGGCATCGACCTCCAGGTGCTGGGCATCGGGCACAACGGGCACATCGGCTTCGCCGAGCCAGGCTCGTCCCTCGCCTCCCGCACCTCCAAGGTCAAGCTCACTCAGGGCACGCGGGAAGCCAACGCCCGGTTCTTCGAGAACGACATCAACAAGGTGCCTACCCACGCAATCTCGATGGGCATCGGCACCATCCTCGAAGCCGAGACGCTCCTGATGCTGGCCGGCAAGGGCAAGGCCGACGCCATCGCGGCCGCGCTCGAGGGCCCGGTGACGGCGAAGTGCCCGGCCAGCGCCCTCCAGCTACATCCCGACGTCATCTGCGTGCTCTGCGAGGGCGCGGGCGACAAGCTGACCCTTGAGTACCAACCCTGACCGGCGTGCCTGTCCTGGCGCCGTGGCAGGGGTGCCTTCTCGCGTCCCCCGGTCCTGAACGGGACCGGGATACGAACGCTCTGCGTCGCGAGCACTGCATAGCATGAAGATCCTGGTCATCAACTGCGGCAGCTCGTCCATCAAGTACCAGCTCTTCGAGATGGACGACGAGACCCTCCTGGCGAAGGGCGTCGCCGAGCGCATCGGCGAGGAGGAGTCGGGACTGCGTCACCAGGCCGGCAGCCACGAACTGTCCTACCAGGCGCCGATGGCGGACCATCGGCAGGCCTTCGAGCACATCCGCGACGCGCTGCTGGATCCCGAGACCGGCGTCATCGGCTCCCCCAGCGAGATAGACGCTATCGGCCACCGCGTGGTCCACGGCGGCGATCGCTTCTCGGGCTCGGTACTCATCGACGACGATGTCATTGACGCGCTCGAGGACTTCGCGTCGCTGGCGCCGCTACACAACCCGCCCAATCTGGTGGGCATCCGCTCCGCCGCCAATGCGTTCCCTGGGAAGCCCCACATCGGCGTCTTCGACACGGCCTTCCATCAGACGATGCCGGAGCACGCCTTCGTCTACGCCATCCCCTACGAGCTGTACGCCGACCAGCGGATTCGCCGCTACGGCTTCCACGGCACCTCCCACCGCTTCGTCATGTCCCGCGCGGCGGAGATGCTGGGGGTGCCCGTCGAGCAGTTCCGCTGCATCACCTGCCACCTGGGCAACGGCTGCTCGATGGCAGCAGTTGCCGACGGGCGGTCGGTGGACACGACGATGGGCCTCACACCCCTCGAGGGGCTGGTCATGGGCACCCGCAGCGGCGACCTCGACCCCGCGATCCTCTTCCATCTCGCCCGCGAGTGCGGCTACAGCCTGGACGAGCTGGACGCGCTGCTCAACTCACAGAGCGGGCTGCTCGGCCTCTCCGGCCTGAGCAACGACATGCGCGAGCTGACCGAAGCGGCGCCGACCCATCCCCGCGCGCGCCTGGCTATCGACGTCTTCTGCTACCGCGTCCGCAAGTACATCGGGGCCTACCTCGCCGTGCTTGGCCGCGTCAACGCCGTCGTCTTCACCGGCGGCATCGGCGAGAACGGGGCGGGGATTCGCGAGCAGATCCTGGATGGGCTCGAGCCGCTCGGCCTCGCGGTGGACCGCGACGCCAATGCCATGGCTCGGGGCGCCGAAGCCGATGTGAGCGCGGCCGACTCCCCGATCCGGATCCTTGTGGTGCCCACCAACGAGGAGCTCATGATCGCCCGCGACACCGTCGCGCTAGCCCAGTCCACACTTGCCGCCGAGAAGGAGTGAGCCCAGCGATGCGCCTGATCATCTACGAGGACGAGACGTACGACCACTTCTACCCGCTGACGTTCCTGCGGGCTATCTTCGAGCTGCGCTGCGGCGCCACGACCCTGGCGGCAAAGGTCCGGCGTGTCGCGCCCGAGGCCGAGGTGGCGTACTTCGCACGCGACATCCTGGCCGACGTCCTCCGCCAGCGGCTCGATGGCCCCGTCAACGACCCGACCGCGCTGAGCGGCGACGATCTGCTGCTCGTCAACGGCCGCCTGCTCCTTCTCGACCCCTCCCTGCTCCCTGCCGAGGGGCCCGAGGAGCTGCTCGTGTGCGACGATGGAATCCTCGCCGCGCGCATCAAGCAGACCACTGCCGCGAAGGCCCAGGCATCCACGCCCGAGGAGCTCCTGGCGAGCCTGAAGAACACCCTCTACGTCCGCCAGGTCGATGCGACGGTCGTCTCCTACTTCTGGGAGCTCATCCACCACAACCCCGAGGCGATCGCCGCGGACTTCGGGTTCGCGGGCCGCGCCGGCATCGTGGGCACCTTCTCCGACCACGCCACCGTGTGGGGCGAGAAGGACCAGGTCTACGTCGCGCCCACCGCCGTGGTTCAGCCCTTCGTCTGCATCGACACCACCGGCGGCCCCGTCACCATCGACGAGGGCGCCGTCATCAACCCCCAGACCCGCATCGAGGGGCCCGCCTACATCGGCCCCGGCACGATGATCGTGGGCGGCAAGATCCGCGAGGGCTGCTCCTTCGGCCCCGTTTGCCGGGTCGGCGGCGAGGTCGAGGAGAGCATCATCCACGGGTTCTCAAACAAGTACCACGACGGTTTCCTCGGCCACGCTTACGTCTGCGAGTGGGTCAACCTCGGCGCGCTGACCACCAACAGCGACCTCAAGAACGACTACAGCGCCGTGGATGTCTACCTCAAAGGCGAGCTGGTGGACACGGATGACACGAAGGTCGGCTCGTTCATCGGCGACCACACCAAGACAAGCATCGGCACGATCCTGAACACCGGCACCGTCGTCGGCGTGATGTGCAACGTCATGGCCAGCGGGGGGGTCACACCGAAGTTCATCCCCTCCTTCTCGATGTTCCTCGATAACAAGGTCTACAAGATCCCGTTCCGTAAGACGGTGGAGACGGCGCGGACGGCGATGGGCCGTCGCAAGCGGGAGCTCACCGAGGCCGACGTGGCCCTGCTCAAGGCCTGCATGGACCTCACGAAGGACGAGCGCAACGAGCTGGTCCGCCGCTCGCGGCGCGTGCTCGCACGCGAGCGAGGCTTGAGCGAATAGCCTCTGCATGGTATACCATGGGTCGCGGAGGCGCACAGCCCAGCCCACTGTTGCCTAACCTACGAGCAGAAGGAGGCGCTCATGAGCGTGGAGGAACGCGTCAAGGCCGTCACGGCCCGCATGCTCAAGGCGGACCTTGCCGACGTCAAGGACGAGTCGCACTTCGTCCGCGACCTCGGCGCCGAGTCCATCCAGAGCATCGAGCTCGTCGCGGCGTTCGACGAGGAGTTCGACATCGATATGGATCAGGACGAAGCCCTCTCGGTCGAGACGGTCGGTGCTGCCATAGAGTACATCAAGAAGGTCATCCGGGAGCAGCACGGCTGAGCGGGAGGCTGCCCCTCCAACCTGGAGACGCGGCTGTGGCCAAGGAGGACGACAAGCGAGAGCGGCTCGGCGAGATCCTCGTCGAGGCCGGGCTGGTCACCATGGAGCAGCTCCACACTGCGCTCGAAGCCGCCGAGCACAGCGGGGCGCGACTCGGCGAGACGCTCGTCGCACTGGGAGCGCTGACGCAAGACCAGATCAACTGGGCGCTCGCCAAGCACTTCGGCCTGTCGTACGTGGACGTGCACCACCAGACCCTGGATCGCGAGCTTGTCCGGAGCCTCCGCCCCGGACTCCTCTACCAGCACGAAGTCATCCCGCTCGTTCGCATCGGCGATACCGTCACCCTCGCCATGGCCGACCCGACGGACAGCGAGGCGGTCCTCGAGGTCACCGACACCACAGGCTGTCACGTCGAGCGCGCCATCGCATCGGCCACTGCGATCCTCGCCGCGCTCGACACGATCTACTCGCCCAAGGAGCGCCGCCAGGCTCTTGCCGATGAGCCGGCGGCCAACGACTTCGCCACGATGGCCGCTCACCCGGTCCCGCGCCAGCGGCTCGGCGAGATCCTCGTGGACTCGCTCCTGATCACCGACGAGCAACTCCAGGCCGCGCTGGCCCGGCAGAAGGGCACCAGCAAGCGACTCGGTGAAACCCTCATTGACGAGGGCATCCTGACCGAGGACCAGATCAACTGGGCGCTCGCGCGCCACCTCGACGTGCCCTACATCGACTTGCGGCCCGACATGGTGGACCCCGAGCTGCTCAGCACGTTCGCGCCCGACTTCCTCCGCAGCCACGGCCTTGTGCCCATGATGCGCGTCGCGACCCACGTGTGTGTGGCGATGGTCGATCCGCTCGACCGCGAGGCCATCACCGAAGTGGCGGCCACGACCGGCTGCGACGTGGTCGTCTCCATCGCCTCCCGGGCATCACTCGAGGCCGTCCTGCGCGCTCTGCCGAAAGGGCGCCACCAGCGGGAGTCCATGGCGTTGCCGGCTGACGTGGCAGCCCTTGGCCTCAGCGAGGCTGAGGCGGCGCGGATGGCGGAGGAGAGCTCCTACGCGCTGTCGCCCGAGGGCACGGTCGCCTTCAAGGAGACCATCCAGCAGAGCCCCATCCCTCTGGAGGACAAGATCCGCGTCTACGAGGCCCTCCGCGCCATCGCCCGAGCCCGCAGGCAGGGGGGCGTCGAGGCCGAGCGTCAGGCGAGGCGCAAGGCATTCGCCACCCTTACCCCCGCCGCGATGAAGCTCGGCCTCCAACTCAGCCATCAGGTGGGAATGCGGCGCGTGCCTGTCCTCAAGGACGAGGAGTTCCAGCCCAAGCTCGGCGCCGTCGGCCGGTTCATCGACGGCGATCGCCGCTTCATCGTGGACCGCAGGGCGTACGAGCGCGCCATCCGCGAGCACGCGCGCAGGCAGAGCCTTAACTCGATCCAGATCGAGAACGCCGTTATGGCGGCACGCGCCTACGTCGCCACGGGCGGCACGAAGCAGATCCTCCTCATCTCCGAAGGCGAGAAGGAGCTGGCCGCGGCGCTCACCAAAGTCATCCGCCTGGCACACACACGCGAGAACCCGCATCCCGACACCACGAGGCAGGACGAGAGCGACGCCCCGGAACGCCGCACGACAGACGCCGACACCCAGGCACGCATGGACCAGGCCCTCGCCGACAGCGGGCTCGACGACGCGAGCCGCGACAAGGCCATCCGTGCCTTCCGCGTCATCCACCAGCACCTGCGCGGGGCGTTCGACCGCGGGAAGCTGAAGGCCCTCATCCGCACCGGCCTGTTCGCCGGCTTCAGCAAGACCGAGATTGCCCTCGTCGAGCGCATCCTGCGCATCCACGGCTACAAGCTCTCCTGACACACCGGCACCGCACCCCACAGGTCACACCCCCCCCATGGAGATGCCGTCCCGCGACGCGTCACGCCGTCACAGAGCGCTCCCGTCGTTGCCTACCGGCTGAAGAGGTGGGCGAGCACCGACTCCAGGAGGGCCATGGCCAAGAGCGCGTAGGCCAGCGCCCGCCACAGCTCCCCTGCCTCCGCCGTCTTGGCCGTCTCGATGCGGCGGGCGTCGCCGCGCTGATAGCGGAACTCGAAGCCACCGAAAACGCGGCGAAGCTCCTCCTCGGTGACCCGCCGAAGGTCGCTCTCGCGGGGGCGGACGTTCACGGCGAAGAAGTCCTGCTTCCGCTCCAGCGGGTCGCCGCCACGGCCGCCGTCATCCTCCGCGTCGATGGTGAGTTCGTACAGGCCGGCGCGGTCGGTGCGGCGATAGGCCACGCTCACGAGGCCGCCCGTTGCCACCGGCTTGAGGACCACCGGCTCGCTCTCTCCCGGGCGGATGAGCCTGACCGTTGCAGCGGCGAGCCGGGGGGACAGGTGGCGCAGCAGCGGCTCCCCCACCACGAGGTTGCGGCTCGCGCCGGGGTCGCGAGCGACCTGGGTCATGACCTCGTGCACGAGCGTCTGGAACATCGGCCAGGACGGCAGGTCGCCCCATTCGTCATCCGCCGCCGACGCGAACACGACGACGCGCCCCTTCCCCGCGCGACCCTCCACCAGGGCCGGCGCCCCGCCATCGAAGCGGCAGACCACGCGCACGGCGTCTCGTCCCGCCACACCCTCGAGCCGGAAGTAGCGCGACACGTAGGGCGAGGAGAGCTTGATCATCTTCTGGTCTCGGAACAGCCGTACGAACGGGTGGTCGCCCACCTTCTCCTCGATGTGGACGGCGCGCCTGCGGTCCCCCGCGTCGCCGACGGCAGGACCCAGCGAGCACGGCAGGATGCCCTTCCCGTCGCGATAGAGCCGCTCGTTGTAGAACTCCCGGTCCACCCGGCCACCAGGGAAGACGACGAGTGCTCCCCCGCCGCGGACGTAGCTCTCCAATGCCTCCACCACAGGCTCATCGAGACGCGACACATTGGCGAGGACGACGGCATCGTATCGCGGCAACTCCGCCGAGCTCAGTGCCGCCTCCTCGACGACCTCGGGCGTGAACGGCGAGACCTCTTGCTCCCCCTCCCGCGCCGCGGGCCGCAGGACTGCACGCAGGTAGTCGGCCTCGCCTGTGAACGCCTCGCCGCCCGGCTCACCATCGACACACAGCACTCGGATGGTATCGCGCACGTCCACGGCCAGGTACCGACGGTCGTCCCTCTCCAGGTTGTCGCCGGCGAGCTCCACCGTGACCGCGTGCGCGCCTTCCTGGCGGAAGACGTGGCGGAAGGTCCACTGAGCGGTCTCACCCGATGGGATATCGCGGGGGGCGCCCGTCTGCTGGCGGAAGCCGTCCACGAGCAACTCAGGCCGCACGCCAGCCGCGTCGCTCGGCCCGTAGTTTGCCACACGGGCGCGCACGGTCGCCTGGCCGCCCGCGACAGCAAAGGGGGTCTCCAGGGCAAGCTCGGTCACCGCCAGGTTGCCCGGCTCCGGCGAACCGACGTCCACGAGTGTGAACGCGGCCGAGCGGCTCAGGCGCTTGAGCCTCTCGATCTCCTCGGCAGGGACGGACCCCGATGCCGGCAGCCAGCTCGCCCGCTGCATGTCCGTGACGATATAGACCTCGCGCGTCGGCGTCCGGGAGCTGTTGAGGATCTCCTCGACGGCCATGAGGGCAGCAGGGATGCTGGAGTCGTCGTCGGAGAGCGGCAGGCGATCCTGCGCGACGGCGGCGCGCGCCGCCTCCAGCTCGTAGCTCGGCTCCTCGGTCATCTTCCGGCCCGGCCCCTGGGCGACGACGAGCGCCCAGGTGTCCCCCTGGCTCAGCGCAGCCATGAGTTGCTCGCAGAACGTGATGCCCTGGTCGTAGGACGATGAGGAGCCGTCGCGATAGCCCATGCTCATAGACGCATCGAAGACAGCGACTACCAGCCGCTCTCGCTCGGCGATGCCCGCCAGCGAGCGCCGCATCAACGGCCGGCTCACCAGCAGGATAAGGACGCAGATGAGGAGCACCCGCAGGGCCATGAGAATGAGCTGCTCGAGCCGAATCCGACGGAAGTTCTTCCGCTGGGACGCCAGCAGGAACTCCATGGCCGCCCACTCGACGACCTTGAACCGCCGCCGGTTCAGCAGGTGGATGACGATCGGGGCGCTGGCCAGCGCCAGGCCGAACAGCGCCCAGGGGTGAACGAACGGCATGCCTGTCCCTCAGCGTAGCGGCGTGGCCATGCGCGTGGCCAGATAACTCGACAGAGCCACGTCCAGCGGGTCCGAGGTGTTGAGCCGCTGGTAGTCGATGCGGTGGTCGAGGCACTCGTGGCGGATGCGGTCGCAGAAGCCGTCCAGCTCCGCGAGGTATGCCTCGCGCAGGGCTCGCGGCTCCGTGAAGAGCTGTGGGTAGCCCTCCATGCCCTTGAAGAGGGTGAGTTGCTGGAAGGGGAAGTTGAGCTCGTCGTCGTCGAGGACGTGGAGGACGATGACCTCGTGGCGGCGGTGGCGCAGGTGCTTGAGGCCAGCCAGCAGGCGGTCCGGGTCGCCGAAGAGGTCGGAGATAAGCACGATCATCCCCCGGCGGCGGACCTGCCCCGTCATCTGGTCGAGGACCACGCCGAACTCCGTCTTCCCCTCGGGCGTGATGTTCTCGAGGGCGTCGATGAGCTGGAGGCGATGGCCTGGATTGCTGGAGTCGCGGATGACCCGCCGCACGGCGTCGTCGAAGAGCACGAGGCCCACCGAGTCGCGCTGTCCCAGCATCAAGTAAGACAGCGAGGCGGCGATGTAGCAGCCGTAGTCGAGCTTCGACAGCCCGTTAGAGCCATAGCGCATCGACTCACTGATGTCCAGCAGCATGTAGCAGACGAGGTTCGTCTCCTCCTCGTACTCCTTGATGTAGTGGCGGTCGCTGCGGGCGAACACCTTCCAGTCGATCCGCCGCAGATCGTCGCCGGGCGCATACTCGCGATGCTGGGCGAACTCGACGCTGAAGCCGTGAAACGGGCTCTTGTGGAGGCCGGAGATGAAGCCCTCGACGATGAGCCGCGCCTTGAGGTCCAGGTGCTCGAGCTTGCCCAGCACCTTCGGGTCGAGGTATCGCGTCGCGTCGGCCACTGCGCTCTCCTGAGACATCGCCGTCGCCCCCATTGTACCCGAACTGTCCGGGGAAATCAGGTGCGACACGCCGCTCACTGCCCGCCCAGGTGCTTGAGGAAGAAGGTCGAGGTCCAGTTCGGGTCCAACACGACCCGCAGGACCACGAGCTGGAGCCACTGGCAGAAGGCCAGCGCGGCGAACAGCCAGGGCGCGACCCGCTCCTCGCGGCACAGCGCGTCTGCCGCGCCGACCACCAGCAGCGGGGTGACGAAGAGCCACAGACGCGCCGTCTCCCCTCGGTTCATCCCCAGCACGACCAGCAGCGCGAGCACGCCCACCGTCGCCAGAAGGACAACGTTCCGCGCCCGCAGCGCTCCCTCCCGCACCGCCGCCACCACCTCGCGGACCCAGCCAACGAGACACACCAGCGCGAGCCCCACCCCAAGCGACAGGGCGAACTCAAAGGGCGTCACCACCACCCAGGCACCGTAGCTCCGCTTCCTCGCGAGGTTGAACAGGCGGTTGTTCCGCAGGCACGCCAGGATGACGCGGAACGTCGGGTAGCCGAGCCAGAGCTGGAGAATGAAGGCGGGGGTCAGGAAGCCGAGGGTCGCGCCGGCTGCCACAGGCCAGTACGCGGCGGCGAGCTCGCGCAGGCTCATCTCCGGCCGCCAGGCACGCCACGCCAGGATCCCTGCCAACCCCAGGATGACGGCGACGAGCGCCAGGCCCACGTGGAGGAACACGGCGGCGTAGAGCGCCAGGCCGAACGCCGCGCCCCAGGGCCAACGCCGCGTCACCGCGGCGCGGGCCCCCAGCCCCACGAGGACGAGGACCAGCGTCGGGTAGGCCTGGTCTACCGAGGGATTGAACAGGTGTGTGCCCGGCAGCAGCGCCGCGAGCAGGCACGCGCCCATCACAACCCGAGGCGGCCAGATGCCACGGAGAGCCAGGAGGCAGACCAGTGGGGCTACCGAGGCCAGGAAGATCGTTGCGAACGCGACCGTGAAGGCCACCGGCGCGGGGTGATCGATGGCGACGTCCGCGGCGTCCAGCATCTCCACTTCCAGCGGGAAGCTGGCAGAAACGGCCCGCGTCACCGCCCGTCTGGCCGCGGGGACGGCGCCGTAGAAGCGGTCCAGGGCGGCAAAGGCCAGGATGATGCCGGGCGGGTGGACCTGGGCGTGATGAATGGCGACGTAGTGGCGCGACCGGGGGTCTGGGCTCACGTCGAGCCTGTGCGGGTAGTTGGCGACGAAACGGTCCAGGCGGCCCGCGTGGCCTGCCATCTCGGCGTAGGCCCCCTCGGTGTTCGCCCAGAGGAACGGCCAGGCCAGCTCCATCCCAGGATATGCTTTGGTGGCGGTGGACGACACGGCGTGCAGCGCAAGGCTGCCGACGCACATCAGGCCCACCATGGCCCACGTCCCCACGCGGGCCGGCTTGCCTCGTCGCGTGAGCACGATGACCGCCGCCACAGCGAGCGGTGCGGAAGCGACGAGGAGCACGAGAAGCCCACTCGCGCGGGGGGCAGGGTGATAGCCATACGCATGCTCACCGGGCACGCCGAGCGTCGGCCGCGCGGCGACGATCGCGCAGAGCGCGACGCCCGTGGCTACCAGCAGGCCCAGCGACGCGTACCGCATCCAGGGCCTGGTGCGGACCTGCGGCGTGCTGCGTCGCCTGGCCATGGGAACCTGGCTCCCTTCGTCCCGCGCGGAGGACGGCCGGGGCGACCGCGCCTACGTGGTGGAGACTACCTCGTCGTACAGTGCGTGGATCCGCGCGGTGGACGCGGCCAGGGTGAAGCAGGCGGCCACCCGCTGGCGGCCGGCCTCGCCGTAGGCCTCGGCCCGCTCGGGGTTCCGGACGAGGTCGAGGACGGCTTGGGCCATGGCCGCCACGTCACCGAAGCCCACGAGCAGTCCCGTATTCCCGTCGTCCACGATCTCTGGCACGGCGCCCGATCGGAACGCCACGACCGGCCGGCGGCACGCCATCGCCTCGATCAGCACTCGGCCGAAGGGCTCGTTCTCAGAGCAGTTGACCACCACGTCCATCGCGCCGAGAGCGGCCATCGGGTCGTCGCGATGCCCCGTGAAGACCACCCTGTTGCGGACCCCGAGGCGCGCGGCTTGATCCTCCAGCTCCGCCACGTAGTCTCGGCCGGGGTCCGGGAAGAGCGTGCCGCCGACGATCAGGAACATGGCCTCCGGCAACTCGGCGGCCAGACGCGCGGCGACCCGGAGGAAGTACGCCTGCCCCTTCCACGGACGGATGCGGCCCATGCAGCCGACCACTGGCGTCTCGGGAGCGATGCCGAGCGCCTTGCGGAACGCGGCGAACGCCGAGTCGGCGGGCGTGTCGCTCGGGTCGATGCCGTTGGGGACCAGGCGGACCTTGCTGTTGCTGCCGAGCGCGTCGGCCACGAATCGCGAGGTGGCGACCGCGATGTCGCAACTCCGCATGAGCGCGGCGCGC
>CAZDNN010000113.1:0-13870 GCA_964506385.1 uncultured Planctomycetota bacterium | reverse complement strand
CGCTATGGTGTTCCAGACGCCGACCAAGCCCACCTTCGAGAAGGGCAGCGATGCCATGGCGTGGGCCGCGCCCCAGAAGACTCTCGTTCTGATGTGGAAAGACGCAGGAGCCACGCGGATCGCCGACTACGTCTTCCGCTCCGACCAGCGCATCCACGTCATCGCCGTCCGCGAGGAGGACATCGAGCGGGCCTGGGTCCTCGACGGCACGGGCGTGCTCCTCGGCGCACCAGGCGTCGGGCGGTGGACGCCGTCGAGCGTCGAGGTGCTCCTGCCTGCCAAACGCGGCCGCTACCCGATGTCCTTCTACCCCTTCGGCCGCCAGCGGGCCATCGGCAAGGCACAGGGCATCAGCGGCGTGAAGCACGATCCGGAGGCGCGCCGCATCGACTTCGCGTTGGACACCGCGGTGCCCACTCCGACGAACATCCTGCTTCGGAAGTGGGAGATGGCCAGGCTCGGCAACGAAGTCGAGCCCGCCTTCAGCGACTCGCGGTGGCCCGGCTCCCCGCGCCCCGAGCCGCTAGGCGAGGAGCCCTACGGCTGGTACCGCGCCACCATCCGCTCCGACCGCGCGTGCACCCGCACCCTCATTCTCAAGGACGTCGCTGACGCCGCCACCGTGTTCCTCAACGGCCAGTACATCGGGCAGAGCGCCACCAAGCGTCTCATGGACGCTCCCCGCAGCTACGCCAAGCCCCTGACCTTCTCCGCCCCCATCCGCAAAGGCGACAACGTCCTTGCCGTCCTCGTCAAGAACTGGGGCCGCTACAGCCTCGCGGCCACCTACGGCAAGCCGCTCACCGAGGCATCAGGCTGGGGCCTCCTCGACGACGTTACCCTCGACGGCGTGCTCGTCACACCCTGGCGCCGCCGCGGGGGCATGAGTCCCGAGGGCCGGTCGCTGACCTGGGGCCCTCCCGCCAAGGGGGGCTCACCCGTGCGCTGGTACCGCTGCCCCTTCAAGATTCGCAAGACCCCGGCCCACAAGGTGGGCCGCGTCGTGCTGCGCACGCTGGGGCACGGCGGCGTGTGGGTCAACGGCCACTTCGCGGGCCTGTATATCCAGCGCGGCTTCGACAGCGGCCACGGCTACTACGTCCCGCCAGCCTGGCTCGGCGAGCAGAACGTCCTGATGGTGCTCGAAGAGGGCGGCTACGTCCCAGGCGAGAGCGCCTTCCGCTTCGACCGCGACGCGTGCTACGCCCCCGTGCGCGTCACGTTCCAGTGATCCCCCTGCCAGACGGCTCTCTGCGCGAGGCATAGCCGACGGGAACTGCAACACCCCTGACTCGGTCAGCTCCGCAATGTGGGGGTCGCCGCGTGCCCCCGACGGCGGAGGGCCTGAGAGGCCCCTCCGTCCTACTGCCAGGGCAGGACGGCGTTGATTCGTTGAGGATAATTGCGGACCTGTTTAGGTCCGCAATTATCGTCCGCGCCCGCTCTCCGAGCCACAATTGAGCGATCCTGGCCGCCACGGCGGGCCGGCGGACGCGATTGCTCTGTGGCAGAGGAGTCGCCCGGGAGGCGGCGGATCTGTGTCAGCCGACGCGGTAGGGAGTCGGCCGCCGCAGCCGGAGCCCGACGACGCTGCCATAGCGCGCGACGAGCTGGCTGAAGTCCAGGCGCAGGAAGGCGTGGAGCTCGGGTCGGGTCGTCTGCGCCAGGTATGTCTCCGCGATGCGGGCCATGGCCGCGTCATAGCGGCGCCTGGACCCCGTGTGGTACGGCTTGCCGCCAGCGAAGCGGCGGACATCCCCGTCGAACCGCGGGCTGATGTGGTAGAGCTCGTGGACGACGGTGACCATCTTCTCGTCGAACGACAAGTCCAGGAATCGCGGGAGCATGAACGTGACGATGTAGAGCATCTCCCGGCCGTTCAGGATCACCTGCGGGATCTCGTAGACGTGGCCGCGCATGGCCTTCCGCCGCCCGCCGCCCTCGAAGCGCAGTGGGTAGACGCCAGCCCGTTCGCCGTGAAGCCCGCTGTGGCGGGCCTGGCTGAAGCTCACGGCGACCCGCGCCATATCGATGTGCCGGAGCTCATCGCACACGGCCACGATGTCCGACATCAGCGCGCGCATGGCGTCCGTGAACTGGAAGGGGCCACCGGCTGTCGCCTCCGCATTGTCGAGCATCGCACTCTCCGCGTCAGACCTCGCCCCGGATCTCTCGAGCCAGCCGTTCCGCAAAGGGCTTCGTCGCTGCCTGTGAGGCGCCGGGGATCGCGCCCTCTCGCACCCGCTGCACCTGGCGGTCGAGCACGGGCCGCTCCCAGTCGCCGAGGAAGAACCTGGCGACGGCGCGCGCCGCGCCGTCGGCCGTCGCCTCCTTGCAGAAGGCGCGCATCACGGCCAGTCTCTCCTCGGCGCACCGCCGCCCGGCCTCAGTGCTCAGCCGCTCCAGCAGCGCGACGTGCCGTTCGTCCCACTCGGGGACCCACGCCAGTGCCTCGTCGAGACCGTGGCCCCGCGAGCCCCGGATCGTGAAGTAGCGGGTGACGGCCACCAGCCCGAAGTTCGCGTCCACCTTGTCCGCGTCGCTCAGCACGCGCCACTCGATGGGGTCTCCGGGCACAGCAGCGTTGTGGGCGGCGACCGTCGCCGCGATCTGGGCGACGCGCTCGGGCGGCAGCGCGCCGTCCAGAAGGGCCCGCGTCCGCTCGGCTCCCCGCTGTGCGTGGTCCTCCCCCTCGGCCTTCGCCACGTCGTGGAGGAGCGCGGCCAGTCCCACGACTTCGATGTCGGCGCCCTCGTCCGCCGCGAGCCGCCGCGCGAGGCGCCGCACCCGCTCCGTATGCTGGAGGGTGTAGCCCGGCCAGTGGAAGCCAGTCCACTGGGGCGGCCAGTCAGCCAGTGCGTCGCGCACGGCGCGCTCGGCAGTCGCGATGACGCTGCTCGGGATCATGGCTTGCCGGTCTTGCTGGCGGGGGCGAGGACGGACAGGCTGTGGACGTGGAGGTCACCGCCGCTGGTGGCCAACGCGACGTTGCCGCGGGGCAGGCCCGTGTCGGCGGCGCGCAGGCGGTAGGTCCTGTCCACGTCGGCCATAAGCTCGGAGCCGTGCGCCGAGATGATCGCTCGATGGCGGCGGCGCTCGGCCATGACGCGACAAGGCCGTGTGGCCAGCGCCGTCACGCCGCTGTCCAGCGACCGGCCCAGCATCAGGCGCTGGCCGTCGAAGTGGAGGAAGTAGTACGTGAAGCGGCCCGGGTGCGGCTCGGTCAGGCGGAAGAGCACGACGAAGCTCTTCCCCCGCTGCGGCGTCCATTCCACCTCGAGCGTGTAGTCGGTCCAGCCATCCAGTCCCAAGACGGCCGGGCTGCCTCGCTGTAGCGGCGTCGCGCGGTAGGCGTCCACCGGGTTGGCGGGGGGGAACGGGTTGAGGCGCGTCTCGGGAAGCAAGGCGAGCCGCCGCAGGTCCACCGGCAGTGGGGACGCGGCCGGCTGCCCTTTCGGCAACACCATGCCCTGCGTGGCGAGCACGATCCTGAGGCTGCGGTACGCCTCCTGGTGCTTCAGCACCACGGCCATGGTGGTCCCGTATTGGTCGAGTGCGGCCTCGAGCCGCTCGCGGGCCTTCTTCCAGTCGCGAGCGGCCGCGGCCGACAGGCCCTCGGCCACGACCCTGGCCGCGTCCAGCTCCCGCAGCTCCGCCGCGACGTCGGCGCCGAGGGCCTGCGCGCGGTCGAGCCGCTCGCGCGCCTCCTTCGCATCGCCCTCAACGAGGTAGATCAGCCCGGCGATGGCCGCACGCTCTGCCTCCGGCTTGTCCCCGAGAGCCCAGGTTGCGAGGTCGGCAAACTGCCTGGCGGGGAGCTTGTGGAGGGGACGCTTGTGCGGGGGGGAGCCCGGTGCGTCCACGAGGCGCACAAGGAGCAGCGGGTTGTCCTCAGGGGGGCTGATGCCCACGATGACGGCGGGGCGGCCATAGAGGTCGAACCGCTTGCCCTGCACCTGCGGCGGGTTCTTCTGGAACAGTGCCCACAGGTCGGCCAGCCGCCGCACCCGCCGCTCGACCGTCGCCACGGCGTCGGCCAGTTCCCCTTCGCCAAGCTTCTGGCGTTGCGCTCGGCACAACGCGAGCGCGCGGCCGTAGCTCCGGTCGGCCAGGAGCTTGCTCACGGAGTCGAAGAGCTGTCGCAGCGTTCCGAAGGACTGGCGCCTGGCATCGACCGCGCGGCGGCGCGCCAGCTCGTCAAGGCGGCGGCGCTCGACCTCGGCGTAGAGTCGCGCGGCTGCCACCAGGCGCGCGCCTTCCGCCTCGACCCACGGCAGTCCGAGCCCCGCGATCTTGCCGTAGGCCTCGAGGCCATCGTCGAGCTTCCCCTGTCGCAGCAGCAGGCGTCCGGTGGTGGCGAGTTCCAGGTATCGCCGCTCGGCCTGGGCGCCGAGGCTCGCAACATCCGCCGAGAGCCGCTCGGCGGTTGCGCCGTAGCGCAGCTCGGAGGGGAAGGCCGCACAGGCCTCGAGGGCCTCGCCGAACGCGTCGCGGTCGCGGAGCGCCTGGACCCGCGCGCGGAGCGTGTTGTAGGCCTCCCGCGATCCCGCGAGCAGGGCTGCCCGACGCGCTCCCAGCCGCCTGGCCACGGCGTCGGCCAGCTTGGGGTCGCGCGCTGCCAGCGCCGCCCGCCGCAGCTTCAGCAGCGCTTGCTCGTGTGCCTTGGGGTGAGTCTGCTCGTAGGCCAGGGCTTCGGCCACCAGGGCCTGGCGCCGCCGTGCGGCGCCCGCGTCGGTTGCAGGAGCCCCCGGCGTCACGGCGCTCGCCGCTCCCGGTGCCGCGGGCGGCGCCTGGCTCCGAGGCTTCAATGCCCTGGTGCCGCGGCCGCGCGCCCGAACGGCCCAGACGACGGCACCTATCAGGATCGCCACCAGGACGCCATACACCGCCCCCCAGGCGAGCACCGGGACGAGCCGCGATGGCGGCGCTACCTCGGCCTCCGCCGCTCCCGCTGCCCCTGCACCTGCTTCGTCCGCGGGCGGCGCGATGCCCGGCAGAGGGGTCTCCTCGGGTGCCTCGCGCAGGGCCGCGCGGACCGCGTGGACCGCCTCGAGGAGGGCTGCGGCCGACTGGAGGCGCTCCCGTGGGTTCTTCGCCATCATCCGGCAGATCAGGTCGCTGAGCGGCTGCGGCACGTCGCGCCGCAGCTCGATGGGCGGCCTGAGCGGCTCGGTGAGGTGCTGCTGGAGCAGGGGCGCGCCGCCCTGCGGCTTGAAGGGGTACTGTCCCGTCACAAGGTGGTAGAGGGTGCCGCCGAGAGCATAGATGTCGGCGCGGATGTCGGCGTCCTTGCGGCCCAGGGCCAGCTCGGGCGCCGCGTAGTGGGGCGTGCCGACGGGGATGCCGGTGTCCGTGACGGACGGGTCCTCGGGCGCGCGCGCCAGCCCCAGGTCACAGAGTCGGGCGATCCCGTCGTGGGTGAGGATGATGTTGCTCGGTTTGATGTCGCGGTGGACGAGGCCGAGCGACTCGATGTGGGAGAGGGCGCGGGCCATCTGCTCGGCGATGTCGAGCACCTGGGCCACGGCCAGCGGCCCGTCGGCGAGGACTTCGTAGAGATCCCGGCCCTCGACGAAGTCCATGGCGTAGTAGACGTAGTCGCCGGAGCGCCCGAAGTCGAGGCCGCCGACGACGTTGGCGTGGCTCACCCGCCCGATGGCCCTGGCCTCGCGCTCGAATCGCTCGACGTAGCTGGGGTCCGCGGCGAGCTCCGGCGCCAGCACCTTGAGGGCCACCAGCCGCTTCATCGAAAGCTGGACGGCCTTGAAGACGGCGCCCATGCCGCCCTGGCCGAGCTTCTCGAGGATACGGTAGCCCTCGATGTCGTGGGTGTGCTGCGGCTGGAGCAGGCGTCCGAGGCCCACGGCCTCTTCGAGCTCCCGGGCCTGGCGGTCGGTGAGGAAGCCCTTGGTGACCAGGATGTCGAGGAGCCGCTCGTCGAGCTCGATGGCCCGCGCCTCGGTCTGGATCTGGAGCGCGCGGCGGAGCCCGTCGCGGTCCAACCACCCGCGCCGCAGGACCATCTCGGCCACGATCGCGTCGTCTTCGGCCGACAGGCTCATGACGCCTCAGATCCCCCCGGATGCCGACTCCCGGCCCAGTATAGGCGACGGCGCGCCGCGAGTCAAAGACCCCTCTCGCAGGTCGCTGCGCACTCAGCCCTTGAACCAGGCCGGGATGACGTCTGTCCAGATCCACCTGAACCAGCCGGGGATGAACTCGGTCCAGACCCGCGGCAGGCCGAAGACCCACCAGACGACCAGCAGCAGGATGAGGAGCAGGATGCTCCAGATGCGGTAGTCGAGGTAGAAGGGGTCTCGGAGCGGCTCGCCCTCGTGGTCGTCGGGCGTGGCGGCCAGGTCTTCGATCTCGCGGCGACGCTTGCGGTACCAGGCGAAGGTGGTGCGCTCGAGCCGCTCAGGCTCCGGCGCCTGCCCCAGCAGGCTCACGACCATGACGACCGCCACCGACAGGAAGAAGGCGAACAGGGCGCGGTGGTGGTGGTTCACGCTCTGGACCGACGTGAGGACGCTCGAAACCAGCGCGACCACGGGATTCCGCGAGTAGCCGATCGCGTCGATGCGGGTCAGCAGCGGGAGAAACTCCGCACCGAACGAGAACGCCAGGCCAGCGATCAGGCCACAGTTGGCGCCCCGCGCGTTGGCGCGACGCCAGAACATGCCCACCAGGTACGCCGCCAGCGTGGGGCCGGCCACGAGGCCGTAGCACTTGAGGATGAGCTCCATGACCGACTTGTGCTGCGCGTAGACGAGCACGCCGATCAGCGCCGGCACCACGGCGGCGACCATGAACAGCCGCGAGCTCAGCACGGCCCGGCGCTCGAACGTCTCCTCCGACACAAGCCGCTTGACGATATCGTTTGTGAACATCGAGGCCGCGGCGTTCAGCAGCGCCATGAGCGTCGAGATCACGGCCGCGCTGAGCGCCGCGATCACCAGGCCCAGCATGCCCGGTGAGATCAGGCGCCTGAGCAGCGTGCCGTAGAGCGAATCCGGGTCCTCCAGGTCAGGGTAGAGAATCCGGCCGCACAGGCCCGGCACGAAGACGAGGAAGGCCGACAGATACTTGAGCACCGCCAGCAGGATCGCCCCACGCCGCCCGTCGTTCAGCGTCCTGGCCCCCAGCAGGATCTGCACCTTCGTCTGGTCAATGCACCAGAACCACAGGCCGATGATGAAGATGCCCGAGAACACCGCGGACCACGGGATCGGGTTCCCCGCGCGGAAGCCGCTCAGCAGCTCGGTCCCGGGCTTGGCAGCCTCGATGACCCTGATCTTCTCGACCATCCCGACCAGCCCGCCGACGCTCTCGTGGCTCAGGCACCGGTAGCTCACCAGCCCGGCGCCGCCGATGATGATCACTCCCATCAGCATATCCGTGTAGGCCACCGACGTCAGGCCGCCCCACACGGTCACCAGAATGCACGTGGGCAGGATGACGGCGACGAACACCCACATGTTGATCCCGGTGACTTGCGCGAGGGTCTTCGACAGGATCGCCGTCCCCGCGGGTACCGTCAGGAAGATCGACACGATCGCCACGATGCTGAAGATCATGTGCGTGCTGTGCCCATACCGCTTGCGCAGCAGTTGCGGCATCGTGAAGATCCCGCTCGCCCGGTAGACGGGCAGCAGGACGAACACCAGCACCAGGATGTTCAGCGTCGAGACGACCTCGTACTGGCCGAAGATCACGCCGAAGCGATAGCCCACCCCCGCGAAGGCGATGACGTACCGCGCCCCGATGTTGATCGCGATCAGCGAGAACCCGATGGCCAGCCACCGCAGGCGCTTCCCTGCGAGGAAGAACTCCGCCTGCGTCTTCCGCCGCCGGCTCACCCACGCCGACACCCCGAAGAGCACGATGAAGAACGCCGCCATCACCACGTAGTCGATCGGTTTCATCCGGCACGGCCTCAAAACAGGCTGTCGGGCGTCGTCGCGTTGCGAGTGTGATACCCGATCTCGCCGGCGAATTCAAGCGGGGGAGATCCGGATTCCTCTTGAAATCCCGTGCGGCGGCCGGCATCATGGATGCATCATGGGAGTCGCCGCACGCTTGGGATGGGCCTCGCGGGCGTGTCGGCAGGGATGCCTCGGCTACCTTCCTACGCAGGATGCTCACCCGACGGTCGGAGGGCCGCATGTGTTGGGCCTCTTGAGCCGGTCAGTTGGCACGGCGCGTCGAGAGCAACGTGACTTCGTCGGCTACGCCGATGCGCTCGACGCCCTTGGCGTGAATGAGCCGCAACTGCGCGAGCTCGTCGTCCAGGGCAGGCTTCGCGGCTTCCGCGACGAAGCCAGCCTGAAGTTCCTTCGCGCTGACCTCGACGCGCTCGCCCGCCGGCGACCCCGCCGCGCCTGACTGCCCCTTCCGAGCAGACGCGGCTGCATGGAAAGCCCCCGCGGAGCACCAGGCACTCCGCGAGGGCCCATGACAGAGCACCCTCCCGCAGGGTCGCAGCCCAGCGGGAGGGTGTGTTTTCGTACGAGGGAGGGCGCTCAGCCGCGCTCGGAGCGGCGCGCGCGGACGCGGAGGCGCAGGGCGTTGAGGCGGATGAAGCCGGCGGCGTCGGCCTGGTCGTAGCCGCTGCCGGCCTCGAAGGTGGCAATATCGGGGTCGTAGAGCGACACGGGGCTCTTGCGGCCGACCACCGTGCAGTTGCCCTTGTAGAGCTTGAGCCGCGCCGTGCCCGTGACGGTCTCCTGCGCCTGGTCCATGGCGGACTGGAGCATCTGGCGCTCGGGGGAGAACCAGAAGCCGTAGTAGACGAGCTCGGCGTAGCGCGGGATGAGGCTGTCGCGCAGGTGCATCACCTCGCGGTCCATGGTGATGCTCTCGACGGCGCGGTGCGCGACCCGCAGGATCGTGCCGCCAGGGGTCTCGTAGACGCCGCGGCACTTGATGCCGACGAAGCGGTTCTCGACCATGTCCACGCGGCCGATGCCGCTGGCGCCGCCGATCTCGTTGAGCCGCGCCATCAGGGCCGCGGGACTGAGCGCTTCCCCGTCCACCGCCACGGGGTTCCCTTGCTCGAAGGTCACCTCGACGTAAGTCGGCTCGTCCGGCGCGTCCTGGGGATCGACGGTGAGGAGGAACATGTCGGCTGGGGGCTCGAGCCACGGGTCTTCGAGGATGCCGCCCTCGAAGCTCAGGTGCAGCAGGTTGCGGTCGCAGCTATAGGGCTTGTCGCGGGTCACAGGTACCGCGATGCCGTGCTTCTCGGCGTAGGCGATGAGAGCCTGCCGCGAGTTGAGGTCCCATTCCCGCCAGGGAGCAACGACCTTGATGTCGGGCTCCAGGGCGTAGAAGGTGAGCTCGAAGCGCACCTGGTCGTTGCCCTTGCCTGTGGCGCCGTGGCTGACGGCGTCGGCGCCCTCGGCGCGGGCGATCTCGATCTGCCGCTTCGCGATCAAAGGGCGCGCGATGGACGTGCCGAGCAGGTACGTGCCCTCGTAGATGGCGTTCGCCCGAAACATGGGGAAGACGAAGTCGCGGGCGAACTCCTCGCGGAGGTCCTCGATGTAGCACTTGCTGGCGCCCGTCTTGAGCGCCTTGTCCTCGACGCCGTCGAGCTCCTCGCCCTGGCCCAGATCGGCGCAGAAAGCAATGACTTCGCAGCCGTAGGTCTCCTGGAGCCACTTGAGGATCACCGATGTGTCAAGCCCGCCTGAGTAGGCGAGCACGATCTTCTTGATGTCTTTGGCCATCGTTCCAGTCCTCGTTCGTTCTGCTCTCGTGGCCGACGCTGGAGCTTCGGGCGAGCGCGGTGGTAGTGGGGCTAGCGCTCGAACCTGACCCTGGGCGGGTTGATGTAGTCGTGGTACTTGTCGCGCACCCGCGCGGTCACGGTGTCCCCCATGTGGATGAAGATGCGGTAGGCGAAGCGCAGCTCCTTGCCCTTGGGCAGCTCGTAGTCGCCGCATTCGCCCGTGTCGGGTGCGAAGTGGGAGATGCCGAAGGGGTTGGCCGTCATGAGGCCGTAGTCGCGCACGTGCCACCAGGTCGGATACCGCAGGTTGCCGGGGGTATCGAAGACGGCGATGCCGACGAGTTTGCCGTTGACGACGCCTGAGTAATCACACCACACGGCGCGGCGGCCCCACGTCTCGGCCTCGCCGATGCCGCCGTAGGAGTTCTCGATCGTGCCGCCACGGCTGCCGTCCATCGAGCTGGCGACGCGCACCGAGCAGATCCCGCCCTCCTTGGTGTCGCCGAAGGTCACCTTTCCGTCGCGGGCTTTGAAGGTAACGATGAGGTCCATCATGCGCTGGTCGGGCGGGGTGCGGTAGACGCGGATCTCGCGCTCCTCGGACACCACGCGCTTGCCGCGGTTCCTGACCCAGTCGAGCTCGTGCCGCACGACGGCGACGATGGGGCCGTCGAGCACCTCCTTGATGCGCCTGCCGACGATGCGGCCGTGGCCGCGGGTCTCCGACCAGTCGTCCACGCCGTTGACGTCGCCGTGGGCGACCCAGAGACTCTTATGGTGCTCGTGGTCGGTCGTCTCGCCCGGCACGCCCTTGTCGATGGGATAGCTGCGGGTCACCTGGACGAGGTCGGGGCCTAGGACGGGATGGAAGAAGGGCCGCGCCCACTGCCTGCCGAAGTTGTAGGTGGTGAAGGGGCGTCCGCAGACGATGAAGTCGATGGCCTGCTGTCGCCGCTTGGCCTCGACGCCGAAGATCCGCAGGCGACTGCCCCGGCCGGGCTCCAGGATGTACGCCTTGTCCTTGCCCTGTGGGATGTGGTCCACGGTCCAGCAAAGCTCGCCGCGCACCACCTGGCACGGCACAGGCTGCTTGGTGGCCTCGTCAATGAGCTTGGCCTTCTTCGCCCGGCCGATGGGCACGCGCATCTGCACGTCGTGCCGGGCGCGGGGGCCTGCTTCCACGATCATCCGCTTCTTGGCCATCGCACGTCGCCTCCGCCCAGGAACTGGGGCTGACGCTATGCCTCAAACACCCCGCGCAGGTACTCCAGCGACCGCGTCGCGATCGTCTCGGGGTCAGGCGCGTAGTCGAACACCTCGACGGACACGTAGCCGTCGTAGCCGATATCGCCGAGCGCTGCGGCGATCGGCCGGAAGTCCACGTCGCCGAAGCCCGGCCCCCGCAGGTTCACGTCGTTGGCGTGGAAGTGTGCCAGGTGCGCGGCGCTCTCGCGGATCACCGCTGCCGCAGGCTTTGACTCCTGGCCGACCATCGCCTTGACGTCCAGATGCAGCCGGACCGCCGGGCACCCGACCGCCTCGATGAGCCGCACCGCCTCGTCCTTCGTGTTCAGGAAGTCCGTTTCCTTCGTCGTCAGCGGCTCGAGGGCGATCACCACGTCGTTGCGGTCCGCCTCTTCGCCGCAGGACTTGAACATCTCGACGGCCCGCGCCCACGCGGCCTCGTAGGAATCGCCCTCGACGATGCTCCGCTGCTTCGGCGAGCCAAAGACCATCACCCGGCCGCCCAGATCGCTGCACAGGCGAATGAGGGCGGACATGAAGTCGCGGGTCCTCTCCCGCGCCGCCTCCTCCGGGCCGTTGATCGAAAGGCCGTCGGGGCTGGCCAGCAGCCAGTGAAGGCCGAGGATTTCCACCCCGGTCCGCTCGGCCGCGCGCCGCATCTCGGCGACCGCCTCGGGCGCGAGATCCCGGATGTCCTCGGCAAGGGTGAACGGCGCGACCTCCACGCCCTCATACCCAAGGGCGGCGCAGTAGGCCAGCACCCGCTCCAGCGGCCAGCCCTCGAAAAGCTCGTTGCAGATTCCGAACCGAATGGCCATCGCGTCCCTCTACCCGCCAAGATGGCGGTATGGTCCCAGCAGCACGTCCAGTCCCGCCTTGAAGGCCACCACCTGGACGCACTGCACGGTCAGCAACACTGCCAGAACCACGCGACGATACGGCGCGTACCGACCGATCTCCGCTGCCGCGGCTACCGCGCACGCGGGCATCAGGAACAGCCACAGTCGAGCCACCTCCCCACGGTTCACCCCCAGCACCGCCAGCGTCACCAGCAGCCCGGCCACGATCACAGTCGCCCAGTCCACCCGCTCCAGCCGCCCCTTCCTCAGCGCCCAGACCTCCGAAGCCGTTCGACGGATGAACAGGCAAGCCACCGGGAGGCCCAGGAAGACCAGGAAGTCCACGGGGTTCAGCACCAGCCACGTCCAGTACGCCCTGCCCTGGATGGCGTTGAACCGCGCGTTGGCCTGCCACGCCCCCCACCAGGCTCCCAGCGAGTTGTAGCCAAAGGCCAGGTAGAGACTTACGACGGGTACAATCCAGCCGACGGCCGCCCCGCCCGCCAATCTCAGGCCGTCGTCCACCGTCCCCGGCTGCTCTCTCCGCCGGAGGCCGGCCCACGCCAGCAATGCGCTCAGCACGCCGACCACGCCGAAAGCAAGGGTGAAGAACATCCCTACCGACACAGCCAGCCCGGCCAGCGCCGCCCGCCACACGGCCCCCCTGCGACCAGCCGTGTATGCGAGCCAGCAGGCCGTCACGGCAAGGGTCGGATACGCCTGGTCAAGCCCAGGGCTGAAGAGCAGCAGGCTCGGTGTCACCACCGCCAGTACCGCTGCCGCGACGGCCGCCTGTCTGTCGTAGAGCGCCCTGGCAAGCGCGTAAACAGGGAGCACGACGAGACATGCAACCCCCCGCAGCAGGAACGTGGCCAGCCAGGCGCCCGCGAGGTCGGCCTCGCGCATGGTCCCGAAGAGCCGACGCCCCCACGGCGTCTCGCGCAGTCGCAGCCCCATCCCAAGGCTGTCCTCGCACCATCTCACGAAGCGCCCGGCCCCCGCCTCGTTGCCGGCGTACACACGATTCACACACCAGAAAAGCGCCAGCGGCCCCGCAGGATGGGTGATCATCAGCGTGTGGGAGCCGCCGCGCATCCACCGAGGGTAGTCCCGCAGGACGGGCCTCAGGTCGTCGATCCCGCACGCCGCGCGGTGGTAGCGATTCGGTCCGGGAAGGGCTGCCGCGATCACCGATTCCTGGTACCCGGCCGGCGACTGCTGCGCGACCACGATCTGCACCAGGAACCCCAGCACGGCCAGAAGCCCAACGACGATCCCCTCCTCGAAGCGCCCGGCACGGGGGCTCCGCGTCCACGCCACAACGGCAAGCACGACCATAAGCCCAAACATCACAAGGCTATAGGCTGCACTCCCCGCGTCGCGCTCCGTCGCTCGCGACCAGGCCCAGTCGTCGGCACCGAGCGGGAATCGCCCCCAGAACACCACGGCGATCCCACCCGCGGTCACGGCGCTGGCGACGGCGATCAGCAGAACCACGGCTCGACCGCCACGCTCGTTCACGTCGCGAAATCCTGAGTGTCAAAGAGCCGACGGGTCACCCACACGACCGATGTCCTCCGGGGTCGTTGGACCCGCGCGCGGCGCCCGGCACGCCGGCGAGAAGTGGGCGGAGTATAGCATCCGCGTCCACGGGAGTCAACGACACTTCCCCGCTTCTCGCCTTCGCGCGGCTCCCTGACACCGCCTTACGGCGGCGATCCGCCTGCCTACCGCCCCCTCGCTCACGTCCTATCGCGTTGCAGCATATACGGTTATGCGTCGCGCACGCCGTCCCGGCTGGCCAGCTTCCGCTCTCTTCGCCTTGCATCTAAGCTCTTTGCACCAAGTGACTTACGCCTTCCGTGGGCCACTCCCGCCGGCGAGTCTGGCCTTGGCTCTTGGGGCATGCCGCTCCTTGGGTCGCCATCGTGCTCGTCGGCCCTGCCCTGAAAAAGCCCGAAGGGGCGGCCCTCGTCCTCTATTCGCACCTCCCGACGGCCCCAGTGGCTCGACGCGGCTGTACCGACGTTCCCAGCGCATGTGTTTGCGAATG